>JAZSFY010000148.1:0-1574 GCA_045532415.1 Eubacteriales bacterium
TGTACCGAAAAATCCTATAATATGTTTTTGTCGGGCGAATATGAGGAATACGATATATGGATAAGAGCCGTATATTCAAAACCCAAAATCTCCGATAGACAATGGACCTTTTGGCAATATTCCAACCGAAAGCAACTAAAAGGCTATGACGGTCAAGAAAGGTTTATCGATATGAACCTGTTCAACGGCACAAAAGAAGAATTTGAAAATTATCCAAGATATAATATAAAGGAGTAACCCAATGTCAGAATTAATGCTTGCTTCAAAAAATAAACCCGTCTATACCGACGGATATAATGCATCGTCCCTCACAAGCGGAGAAATAACCCCTTGCGTTATCGGAGACTATATCCCCAAACATGTTGACGTTGATTTAAAAGCAAATTGCAATATATCTAAAATCGCAATCCACGGTGTTGACGATGCCGAAATTATCTATAAAATCTATACCTCTCTCGACGGCGTAAAATTTGATTTTTACGGTAATTGCAAAACAACTGTTGATAAAACCGAAGCTATAGTAGAAAAGGATACAACCGCAAGAATCGTTCGTGTACTTGTAACGGGTAACTCCAAAGGCGCAAATGCAAAAGCGGTTCTTTCTCAAATAAGCGTATATGGCGTGGCTTTGTACTCCCAAATTAAGCCTATAAGAGAAAAAATCGAAATAACCGATTATACAACTTGGCTTAAGGAAAAGCATAATATCGACCTTGAAAAAATCAAAGACGAAAAGGGAAATTATAACCCTTTGGATACCTATACGGCTGACGATACAATTAACTCTCTTAACGGCTTGATTTCAAGAATGATAGGAAGCGAATATATAAATTGGTTCGATTTTGAAATAACAAGAGATTCCGAAAAGGGTAACTATTACGAACTTTCGGACGCTGACGGAAAAATCAAAATCAAAGCCGATTGCGGTGTTTCCGCCGCAACGGGGTTGAATTATTATCTAAAATATTACTGTAATGTTCAAATAACCCAACAAACCAAACAAATTAAAATGCCTGATAAGGTTTTGCCTTTGGAAAAAACGGTCTACCAAAAGGCAAATTGTAAGGTTCGTTATGCCTATAACTATTGCACCCATTCCTATACAATGCCTTTCTTCGGCTATGAACAATGGCAAAGAGAATTGGATTTTCTAATGCTTTCGGGTGTAAATTTAATCCTCGATATCACCGGAACCGAAGCTATGTGGGTGTCATATCTCCAAAAATTAGGATATAACGCCGACCAAGCGAAAGCCTATTTAAGCGGGCCCTGCTATAAAGCCTTTTGGCTTATGGGCAATTTGCAAGGCTATGGCGGTCCCGTTTGCGATAGCTGGGTAATCGATACCCTGGAACTCGCAAGAACCAACCAAAGATATATGACGGTTATGGGCGCATCCCCCGCATTGCAAACCTTCGTTGGCGCAATGCCCGAATCCTTCGGTGAAATCGCAAACCCCTTCCTTTTGAAAAAAGGCTTTGCCGACGTAAAGGAATATATGGCACCCCAAGGCTTGTGGGCAGAAGGATTTACCCGTCCCAACGTGCTTAAAACCACCTATCCCGATTATTCAT
>JAZSFY010000231.1:0-6344 GCA_045532415.1 Eubacteriales bacterium
TCACAGAACGACATGGCTACGATCCGACTTAAATACTGCCACAGCTGCCCAAAACCACTTTTTAACCGAAAGGCATAATCCGCTGCAAACAACCAAAAATACGCCTGCAATCACAAGAATGGGAGAAAGCAATATCCCCAACACAATACTTACCAATCCTATAGTCAAAAGCACAATTCCTACAGAATGCTTTACATTGTGTTTATCTTTTATTGTGTCTGTTTCATTATTGCAGGACACATTCAAATCAACAGTTGGTTCGTGTGCTTTTTCAACGCGTCCTGTTAATTCATCCAGCGTTACCTGAAACACATCGCAAAGCTTCATTAATTTATCCAAATCCGGAACAGCCGAATCTGTTTCCCATTTTGAAACAGACTGACGGGAAACGTCAAGTATTTCTGCCAAATCACCCTGAGAAAGATTTTTTGCGGTTCGCAATTCAAATATTCTTTTACCTATGCTCATAAAGCACCTACCCTTTTATTTTATCGAAAAAATTATACCGCAAAAACAAATATAATTCCACCAATCTGCATTTGCAATTTAGCAACCGACAGTTGCACATTTAAAAAAGCCCCTAAAAAGAGGCTTTTTATTGTTTATTCTTCGTCGAATATCATTTCTTCGGCAACAACCTCGTCAACCGAAATTTCTTGGTCAACCGGTTTTACGGTTTTACCCAAAAGGTCGGTTATTCTTGCAATAAGGTCGGGCGCCTTATCAAGAACGCCGTTAATGCCGTCGATTGCACGGTTAACAGGGTCTTGAGGAGCATTATATGTCAAGGGGTTGCCAAGCTCGATAACACGGGCTGTTCCCTTTTCAACGCAGATAAATCCAAGGGGAGTCATGCTTACGCCTGCGCCGTTACCGCCTGCAAAATTAGCCTTTCCGTCCTCGCGTGGGTTCTTGCCCACAAATTCGGTACCACCCGAAGCAAAGCCAACCGAAACCTTAGAAAAAGGAATTATAACAACCTCGCCTGCTGTTATAGGCTCGCCGATAACGGTATTAACATCAACTACCTCGCGAATCTTGGAAAGAGCCGCTTCAATCATCTGCTTCATAGGCATTTCGTTTGTATTATTCATTATCATCTGTCCTTTCTTGGTTTTCGGTTTCAGAAAAATCAATAGCAACCTGTTCTCCAGCCATTGCCAATTCGGTTTTGGGCAAATCGGAAATGCTTTCCAAGCCGAAGCAACGGAGGAATGCATCGGTGGTTCCGAAAAGAGTAGGTCTGCCGGGGGCATCAAGAGTTCCTCGTTCGGCAACCAGACCTTTATCAATAAGAGATGCAACAATAGAAGAACTGTCCACACCGCGGACCATTTCGATAAACGACCTTGTAACAGGCTGATTATACGCAATTATCGCCAAAACCTCCAAGGAAGCCTTTGAAAGAGGAGGAGCCTTGCGAAGCTCCAAAGCCTTCTTTACATATTCGGCAACATAGGATTTTGTGCAAAGCTGATAGGCGTTTTCTACGGTTATAAGCTGAATACCGTTTTCACGGTCATCAGAATATTTATCCTTTAATATATTTGCCGCCTGACGCAAGCCCTCGGAGGAAACACCGAGAATCTCACAAAGACGCTCGAACTGAACGGGGCTTCCGCAGGCAAATAATATTGCCTCCAAAGCCGCAGGAGTTTCGTTGTTTATATTCATATAAAAAGCTCCACTTTACTTAGATAAGAGATAAAAGATAAGAGATAAGAGATATTATTTTTCGTTTTTTGATGTATTTAGAGTTGCAATAAGTATTTTTTTGATTTCAACACAATCATTGAGTAAGGAATCGGTTTGATTATCGGTAATATAATCAGACATATTAAGCAGCTTCAACCAATATTCTGTTTCCGCTGTTTCTTTTAGAGAAATGTGAAGTTTTGATATAAAATCCGCTTTACTTACACCGTATATTGCTTCATTTACATTCGCGCCAATTGAAGTAGCGCTTCTTACAATCTGTTTTGAAATGATATATTCACGCTTTTCACTCACGAGATATTTATAAAGTTTTATTATCCTTGAAGCAAACATTAATGTCTTTTCAATCAAAATGCTGTTCTGCGCCATACAAACTTCCCACAACTCTATTATCTTTTATGTATTATCTATTATCTCAAAACCATTACTTTCGCCTGTTCCCATAGAAAGCTCTATGTCCTCGCCGTGACGTTCAACATCAACCAAGCCGTCACGAACCAATTCGAGCAACGCCATAAAAACGGCAACAGCCTCTCCTCGGCTGCGAACACGGATAAACAAATCTTCAAACAGACAATTCTTTTTTTGGTCAAGATAAGAAAGTATTGCGGTAGACTTTTCTTCAACGGTGTAATAGCGTTCCTCGATTCTTTTGAAAAGCTCGGGCTCGCCATCGGTTTTACGCAATGCGATTCTGTCGGCAATACGCAAAAAGGCTTCTGTCAGAAGGTCAACAGCATGACCTCTTGAATAATCGCTCTTTTCGGGCTCGCTGGGAGGCTTTGTAAAGGTATCATAGTGACCTGCGCTCTGCATTTTCAAAAATTCTGCAGCAGCTTTTGCGCGCTGATGCTCCAGCAGGGCATCAACAAGCTGGGCTCTCGGGTCCTCAGCTTCCTCGTTACGGGGGAGAAGCATTTTGCTTTTAATAAGCATCAAATCTGCCGCCATAACGAGAAATTCGCTTGTAACCTCCATATCCATTTTCCGCATTGCATCAAGATAAGCAATATACTGATCGCATATTTCCGAAATCGGGATATCAAAAATATCTATTTTATGCTTGGAGATAAGGGCAAGCAAAAGGGCAAGAGGACCTACATATTGCTCTATCTACAGATTTATAATATCCATATTCTACCGTGTTATAAAAGATTTTTAAAATAAAAAGCTGAAAAGCCAAACACCCACATCGATAAACAAATCGGTCAAACCGCTTCTTATCCAAGTCAGCGGAGCAAAAATCAAATCATATATCATTCCCAAGGGATAGGGCAAACGGGAAAGAATAATAAGTCCGATAAAAATATAATGAGTGTAATATCTTAATTTTGCATATTTCGCTGCAATATGGTTGGGAAGAATGCACATCAAAACATTGGAGCCATCCAAGGGAGGAATGGGTATAAGATTAAAGGTGCCCAAGCCTACATTCATAAGCATGGAATACATAAACAAGGTGGGAACAAGGTCGGCAATGACGCCTGTTACACCGAATTTATTAACAAGAAAAATAGAAAGCACATAAAGCAAGCCCGACACAAACCCAAGAACAAAATTGGCAATAGGGCCTGCAAGGCTGGTTAACGCAAAATCGCGCTTTGGCTTTTTAAAATATCTTGTGTTCACAGGAACAGGCTTTGCCCAGCCGAAGCCTATAATAAGCATCATCAATGAGCCCATAGGGTCGATATGGTCAAGAGGATTTAAGGAAAGCCTTCCGTCTGCTTTTGCGGTGCTGTCGCCTAATTTATATGCGGCATAGCCGTGAGCCCATTCGTGGAATGTAAGGGCAGGAAGCAGTGCAAGAATCGAAATAAGCAGATAAAGAATCTTTTCTGCCATTGTTCCCTGACTGCTTAAAATATTAAATAACATTAGAATCGTCCTTTTTTAGGGGATAGGGCGGTTTATATAAAGCCGCCCTATTAACAACAACTTATTTCAAATTGATAAGAGATTTTTCCCACATTTCGGGAGCATCATAACCCATCATTGTAACAACGGTAGCGGCAACATTTGCCAAGCCGAAATTACCTTCAGCGTAGTCATAATTATCGCTGTAGAAGTTATCGTAAATATAGCAGGGTACGGGATTGAGAGTGTGGCTTGTTTTTGCCTTGGGAGTACCGTCAGAATTAAGCTTTGCGTTGCCTGTCTTCTTATCGATTTCATACATTTCGTCTGCGTTACCGTGGTCAGCGGTGATGATAGCAACACCCTTAACCTCGTCAACAGCCTTAAGGATTCTTGCAAGGCAAACGTCCAATGCTTCAACAGAAATCTTAGCGGCAATAAAGGAGCCTGTGTGTCCTACCATATCGCCGTTGGGGAAGTTAACACGGAGAAGACCAAAGCCGCCTTCCTTAATCTTTTCAATAAGAATGTCGGTGATTTCAGCACACTTCATCCAAGGTCTTTGCTCAAAAGGAACAACATCAGAGGGAACCTCGATATATTCCTCCAATTCTTCGGAAAATTTGCCGCTTCTGTTACCGTTCCAGAAATAAGTTACGTGGCCGTATTTCTGTGTTTCGGAAATAGCCAACTGCTTAACACCCTTGTTTACAAGGAATTCGCCCATTGTGTTGCTGATTTCGGGAGGAGAAACAAGATATTTAGAAGGAATATGAGCATCTCCGTCATATTCAAGCATACCTGCATAAACAACATTGGGAACACGAACGCGGTCGAACTTATCGAAATCTGCGCCTGCTTCAAAGGTTTTGGAAATTTCAATAGCACGGTCGCCGCGGAAGTTGAAGAATACAACGCTGTCGCCGTCTTCAATGGTACCAACAGGCTTGCCGTTTTCTGCAATAACGAAGGGAAGAAGGTCCTGGTCGATTGCACCTGTTTCCTTACGGATAGATTCAATAGCTTCTTCAGCAGAAGCATACTGTGCACCTTCGCCGAGAACATGAGTTTTCCAGCCCTTTTCAACCATTGCCCAGTTAGCCTCATAACGGTCCATGGTGATAACCATTCTACCGCCGCCGGAAGCGATTCTTGCATCAAAGGAAGCGTCATTCAAGGAAGCAAGAAATTCTTCAAAGGGACGAACATATTCCAAAGCAGAAGTTTCGCCAACATCTCTGCCGTCAAGAAGAATGTGAACGCGAACCTTTTTGATGCCTTCTTCCTTAGCGCGGATGATCATAGCCTTCAAATGGTCGATGTGGGAGTGTACATTACCGTCGGAGAAAAGACCGAGGAAATGGGGAGTGGAATTCATAGCATTGGAAGCAACATCCTTCCAAGCAGCGCTTTCAAACATTCTGCCGGATTCGATAGCCTGAGAAACAAGCTTTGCACCCTGAGCAAAAACCTGACCTGCGCCCAAAGCATTGTGACCAACTTCAGAGTTGCCCATATCGTCGTCAGAGGGAAGACCTACTGCGGTACCATGAGCCTTAAGGCTGAAGCAATGATATTTTTCAGCAAGCATATCCAACGTAGGGGTATCGGCAGCCTTAATAGCATTACCTACTTCACGATTGCATATACCGATGCCGTCCATTACGATAGTGATTACGGGGCGGTTTTCTCCGCCGAAAATTCCTTTTGACATAATTAAATTTCCCTTTCGGTTTTTAAAATTAACAATTTATATTTTAACATTGTAATTATAACTGAAAACTATTGCTTTTTCAAGTCATTTTCGCTAAATAAATATAGTATATTTGTTTGACATATTAAGAATTTAATGTTATAATTATTATGAATTATTATGTAATGCTTATGAGGTAGCTTTATGACAAGACGTGAATCCCGTGAGGAAGCTGTTAAACTGCTTTTTGAACGCAGCTTTGACTATGACCGTACAACCGACGAAATTATCGCTTCCGCAACAGAGGAACGAGAAGAAAAGGTTAGTTCCTTTGCAAAGGAGCTTTTCCTTACCGCAGACGAAAATCTCGGTGATATTAACGAAAAAATCGAACGCTGTGCCGACAACTGGAGAATCGACAGAATCGACCGCGTTACCTTGACAATTCTTCGTTTAGCAGGCTGTGAAATCGATTATTTCCCCGAAATTCCCGTTGAAATCACAGTTAACGAGGCATTGGAGCTTGCCCGTCATTTTGGCGAGGAGGATTCTGTGGGATTCATAAACGGTGTTCTCGGTAAATATGCAAAGGGCGTGGAAAAGCCTTTGGCTAAAGCAAAATCTCTTTCTGCCGAAACCGAGGAAGACGAAAGCGAAGGCGAAGCCTGATGAGCGATCCCCGTCAGCAGGCATTGACAGTCGAGCAGCTTAACACTTATATAAAGGATTATTTGAGTACATCCCCAATACTAAACAAGGTTTATGTTAAGGGTGAAATATCCAATGTTCGTGTTTATGGCGGTTCGGGGCATATCTATTTCACATTAAAGGACGAAAATTCTGCCATTCCTGCAACAATGTTCGGCGGTTCTTCAAAATTGAAGTTCAAGCCCGAAAACGGAATGAAGGTTTTATGCTTGGGCAGAGTTGCGGTTTTTGTCCGCGACGGTCAATACCGTCTTTATGCCGAGGAAATGGAGCCCGACGGAATCGGTTCTCTTTATATTGCTTTCGAGCAGTTAAAGGCAAAGCTTAGCGCAGCAGGGCTTTTTGCTCCCGAGCATAAGAAAAAAATTCC
>JAZSFY010000193.1:0-2037 GCA_045532415.1 Eubacteriales bacterium
TTATATTGTGGCTGAAACCGAAGAGGATATTGAAAGAAAATAAATGTTTAGATTAAATAAGAAAAACAAGCCTCCAAAGGATACGAACAGCCCCGAATTTCGCCTTTGGATGTGCAAAAAGCTTGATGGATTGTCATTGAAGTATATCCTTGAGCGTGACCCCGAAAAAGGTGATTATGTTATCGGAAAAGGCGGAGTTTTAAGCCTTTACGAGGGGGATTTTTCGGTAATATGCGAGGGAAAGGCTTTGTTTGTCTGCAAGGCGGACGAGCTTCAGGCATGGGAATTTATGTCCCTTGACGGAGCAACATTAACAGGCTTTGACAAGGTTCAAAATAAGGAACGAACCGTCATGGCATATTACACTTATTACAGAGAATAAAATTAAAAATACAGTTTCCTTAAAAGGAGGACGCGCTTTTGCGCGTAAAAACAAAATGGCTGAAAAATTCAGAATTGGTATTATCGGTTGCGGCGGCATCGCAAACGGTAAGCATCTTCCTGCCCTCAAGGCACAACCCGATGTGGATATGGTATGGTTCTGCGATATCATTCCCGAAAGAGCAGAAAAGGCAGCTAAGCAGTATGGTACACCTGATGCAAAGGTAACAACAGATTATCACGATATTCTTGCTGATAAAACTGTTGATATCGTTCATGTACTTACTCCTAACCGTTCTCACAGCATCATTACTGTTGACGCTCTTGAATCCGGCAAGCACGTTATGTGTGAAAAGCCTATGGCGATCAACTCTGAAGAAGCTTTGAAAATGGTTGAAGCTGCAAAGCGTACAGGTAAAAAGCTTACTATCGGTTATCAAAACCGTCACCGTCCCGATTCTCTTTATGTTAAGGCGGAATGTGAAGACGGTACTCTCGGTGATATCTATTACGCAAGAGCAACTGCTATCAGAAGAAGAGCTGTTCCCACATGGGGCGTATTCATGAACGAATATGAACAGGGCGGCGGTCCCCTTATCGATATCGGTACTCACGCTCTCGACCTTACTATGTGGTGCATGAATAACTATAAGCCCAAGTATTGTGTTGGTACAACCTATCACAAGCTTGCTGATAAGTTCCCCACAGGTAACTGCTGGGGCGATTGGAAGGAAGGCGAATTGACAGTTGAAGATTCCGCTTTCGGTTTCATCGTAATGGAAAACGGCGCGACAATCCTTCTCGAATCCAGCTGGGCTCTTAATATGCTCGATCCTCGCGAAGCTATTACAACACTTTGCGGTACAGACGGCGGCGCAGATATGCTTGACGGCGTTCGTATCAACGGCATCCGTCATGGCAAGCCCTATGTTCTCAAGCCCGGTCTTGGCGCAGGCGGTGTTGACTTCTATGACGGCTCCGGAGAAGAAACTCCCGCTGCACGTGAAGCAAGACTTTTCCTCGAAGCAATTCGTGAAGATAAGGAACCCTTCGTTACTCCCGAACAGGCTTATGCTGTTAGCCGTATCCTTGAAGGTATTTATATTTCTGCTAAGACAGGCGAACCTTATTATTTCAACTGATAACGAGGTGACTCTTAATGAAATTAGGCGTAATTACAGTTTTATTTGGCGATAGACCTCTTGACGAGGCTCTTGCTTATCTTAAATCTCTCGGTATCGAGGAGCTTGAGGTTGGCGCAGGCGGATATCCCGGCAAGGCTCATTGCGATCCTGCGGTTTTGTTGGCAGATGATGCAAAGCTTGCTGAATTTAAGGCTACTTTTGAAAAGTACGATCTTAAAATCAATGCATTCGGTTGTCACGGCAACCCTGTTCACCCCGATAAGGCTATTGCTGAAAAATATCGTTCCGATTGGCGCAATGCAGTTCTTCTTGCCGAAAAGCTCGGCATCAAGAAGATTATCGGTTTCTCCGGCTGTCCTGGCGATTGCGAAAACTCCAAATATCCCAACTGGGTAACCTGCCCTTGGCCTGAGGATTATCTTGCAGTTCTCGATTATCAATGGAACGAGGTTCTCATTCCTTATTGGAAGGAAGAAGCTAAGTTTGCTGAAGATCACGGCATCGAAAAGAT
>JAZSFY010000240.1:0-4919 GCA_045532415.1 Eubacteriales bacterium
CAAAATCAGACCTCCTTAATCAATTTTGTTTCATAGGTATATTGATATTTTTTATTTCCGACAGTAAATCCCATACCCGAAGCAGAATTATCCTTGGTCTTGCAGGCGGTAACATTAACAATGTCCGATTCCCTACAGCCCAATTCCTCTGCAACAGATTTTAAAATCACCGAACGGGTGTCGGTTATATAGGTTTCATCGAAAACACGAAGCTCGTCCAATGTGTCAAATTCAAAAATGAAATCCTCGGAATATTTCCTTATTTTCATTTTCAATTCATCAAGGTGCTTCATGTAAATAGATTCCCAAAGCAAATCTGCTGTTTCGGGTTCATCATAAATTTCCTCAAGAATCTCCAAAAATCTCTTGCTGAAATTCTCGTCCCAGAAGGTATGCCCAAGCATAAACCAAGCGTTGCTTCCGCCTACGGTTACGTTGTTGATATATCCCTGCTCGTCCTCGGTCATGCACCATTCCTTGGTTTCGCCGTCGGCATAAACAGCCGCATAATAGGCAGAATCAACCTGAGCTTCAAAGGGATTTTGAGAGAAATAGTTATCCGATGAGCAGATATATGTATTCTTGATATAATCCTTGGCAACATAAATGCTTGCATTATTGTTTCGGGTAAGATAATCGTTGTTTTCCACGATAATAACGCCGAATTTTTCCTTAAGATACATAAATTGCTCCTTCATGTATCCTGCAACGATTATTATTTCGTCAATACCTGCTTCCTTAAGCTGGCGTATCTGACGTTCAATAAGTATTTCGCCCTTTACCTCGATAAGTGCCTTGGGTCTTTCATAGGATAAAGGGGCAAAACGGCTTGCCGTGCCTGCCGCCATTATAATGGCATTATCAACCTTAAAGCTCATTTTTTCCTCCTATTAAGGCATTTTGTGATGCTTTAATACTGTATCCTTATTGTAAAATTCCCAGTCCTCTTTATCCCAAATGTCATCTGTTATAGAAGCCCAACGGGAAGGAGTAAAGGTATTGCCGTTATTTGTTGCAACATTCCAATTACGGGAAAGAATTACAAATTGGTCGTGAGCTGTTTTTTCCATGTCGGTAATAGCCTTACCTGTAAAGGGATTTACGGGATTTTCGATAACGCCCTTTGTTGCAATAACAGGAACGTCGGCATTGGTCATAAACTCATGAGAGGTTTTAAAGCCCTTTGTACCGAAATCCTTTACCATAAGCAAGGGGAAATAGTTTGCCATATCGTCGGTATAGCCGTCATGATAATTAATAAGCTCGTTTGTTTGATTAAGATAGAAGCCGTGGTCGGCAACAAGGATTATCTTTGTATTGTCATAAACCTTGTTTTCACGGAGAAAATCGAACCATTTGCCAAGCTGAACAAGTGTTGCCGCATTGGATTGGTAATGGACAAGCTGCTCCTCGGTAAATATGTTCAAGGTTTTGCCGTTTAATGTAAATCTGTCGGGATTGGATGCCTCATATTCGGTATTGTCAATCTTTTCCATGGGAACAAACTGCGGCTCCTGCTGCATCATAGGCTCGTGAGGTGCATCGTTATAAAGGAAAAGGAAATTGTTGTCGCTTTCCTTGGACACCTGAGTCATAACATTCAAGCCGCGCAAAACCTCAAAGGGCTCCATAAAATTGCTGTAATAGCCCTCGGATGTGGTCATGCTGGTTGTTCTATATCCCGAATATGCGCTTTGGAATGCCTGATTATAATTGCCGTCGTTATAAATGCCGTATTGGCAGAACAAGGGCAGAGATTTCATCAAGGCAAAGCAGAAGAAATTACGGTGGTTTTTCTCGATATATGCCTGCTTCATGTCGGAATTGCCGAAAACGCCCTCGGTAAGATAGGTGTTTATTTCGGGATAATCGTCATAAATAGACATATCGGGGATTGTTGAATAGTTTGCATAGGGGGCATCGCAGACGGTTACATTAAATCCCTTTTCAGAGAAAAGCACGGGCATAACCTTTAATGATTCGTTATGCTTATCCTTCAAGGATTCGTCATCACGTCTGTTTAATTCAACGGGGGTATATTCATAACCGCCCATTAAGGCAGGAACACCCATATTTGTATGCCCGCCATAGGAGAGCGCATTGGAATAATATGTAAAGCCGTCATATTTTTCCTCCAAGCCCTCAACCTCATTAAAGATATAGGGAACATATTCGCCCATAGCGCGGTCAAGCATAATGACAACAACATTCTTGCCATTTTGACTTAACTGAAATTTAGGCATACCGTCATTCTGCTGAGTGCTTATAGAATTGACCGATTGAACTATGGAAACCACATTAACGCCTGCCATAACGGTTATTGCAAGAACACCTGTAAGCAAAACGGTTTTAAGGTTCTTTGACCATTTGATTGCAATAAAAAGCATTAACGCCCCTAAAAGGCAGAGTATAAGTATATTTATGAATATTTCAAAATCCGAGAAGGAAAGACCGTTATCGTATTTTAATTGATTGGAGATTATACCAAGGTCGGTGCCGAAGAACATATAGTTAACAACAGCAAATCCGCAGAAAATCCACATAACACGCTCGAATATAACCTTACCCTTGGGACTTGCAAGCCAATAGAAAACGTTCATCCAAACAAGCAGAGTTCCTGCCGCAAGAGCAACCGAGCTTACAATAAACCAAAGAGGATTATGGAAATAGGTAACGTCAACATATTCCTGAGGTGAAGCCGCAATAAAATTCGAGGGGATAAGCAGACCTATAAAAACCGTCAAAAAGGAAACCGATGCAACAAAGGATTTCTTGTTTGGCAACGCCTTGAAGGGAATTTCCTTAAAGGTGATTTTGGATTTCAGCACCATGATTATCATAGGAAGCTGGAGAAGGATTCCTGCAACCGACATCATAGTTTTCAAATCGCCGTTTTCGGTTTTGCTTACAAAAAACGACGCAATCGCCAAAATCAAGCCCACAACCGAGCACATTATGCCGATAGCTCTCTTTGGATTCTTAAGCTTATAGAAAATATTCTTAACGAGAGAGAAAATATTATTAAGAGTCCAATAAAATACCAAGCCTGAAGGGGATGTATAAAGGAACACAAGGAAGAACAAGGCCATTCCGTAAAGCTGAAGCTTGGTTTTCAAGGGGAAGCCCTTTAAATAAAGGGCGCTTGAAATAATATTGATAAATGTCATCAAAAAAGGAAGAACATTTATCGCCAAGCCGCCAATAACCAAAAGCCCATCGGGAGAGCCAAGGTCCTTAATAGGGCCTAATTCAGCACCGTTTAAGGTGTTAAGGCTGGACAAAAATTGGTATGCCGCCATGAAAAAGGGAATCTCCAAAAGGAGGGACACCGAGCCCTTCAGCACATGGGTAGGCTTGTAATCGTTTTGACGGTAATATGCCTGAAGAATCATCATGCGCTCGTCGCCCGAAAAGGTCTTTTTAATATGGGTAACGCCGTCATGAAGCTTTGCTTCGATATCCCGCGCCTGCTCCTGCATTGCATCGGCACGGCGATAGAGAGGAAGCACCAAAATATTCATCAAAAGGCTTAATATAACAATAGAAACCGCAGGATTATCTATTGCCTCGTTGGTCGCCTGAAAGATTATTTCAAAAACAAGCTTTAAGGGCCCAATCAAAAGCTTTTCCAATATATCAAAAAATGACATTTCAGCTTTCTCCTCCCTTCTTGGTTAATTCATCGTATTTATTAAGAAGATAATCAACAGTTCTTTGGGTGCCTTCGCCCATAAATTCCCATGTTTCTGCCTTAACCTCGGCTCTGCCTTGAGCATACTTAGGGTCGGAAAGGCAATCGTCAATAAGCTCCTTAAGGCTTTCCATGTTGTCATCGGTAAGACGGCATCCCAATCTGGGCAAGGCAGAAACGGTCCAAAGCGGAGTTTTCAGCCACCATGCATCATAAGGGCTTAAATCAAAATTCGGGTCTGTGTAAATAACAGGCTTATCGTAAATTAAGGTAAAATCGAAGATAACGCCCGAAAAGTCGGAAATCAAAATATCCGAACGTCGCAAAACATCGAAATTATCTCGGTCGCGGTTCCATTCAAGATTCTCGCTTTCGGGATAATCCTTCATAATCTTTTCAAGCATATCCTTTTCGGATGTGAAGGATTGAGGATGAGGACGGACAATAACATGATATCCTGTTTTCAAAAGAACATCGATTATTTTTCCGCCGTAAACATTGAAAATGGCGCTCTTACCCCAAGAGGGCGCAAGAAGTACAGTTTTCTTATGGTCGGGTGCATCCCCTTCCCTTTCAAGACGCTTTGCCATTTCGTCCATATAAGGAATACCGATTTTATAAAGCTCTTTTTTAGGAATATTACGCAATTTTTCAAGATTGCGGATATCCTCTGCCTGATATTCACCCGAAAGAAGGATAGAACCGTAATAATCTATACCAAACATACGGTAAAGACAGATTTCGCTTGCCGCATGAGGAATATGAACATAATAATCAACATCCTTAGAGCGCTTCCATTGATAAACGTCCAAGCCGGGTGTTGTAGAAAGAACTATTGAAGCATTAAGGTAATTCAGCTTGGCATACATTTTGTTGCCGTCGCCGATAAATTCACCCTTAATATGGTCATAACCGCAATCGAAAACAGGATCGTCCTCAGAAGCGGTAAGATAAACCACGTCAACTCCCCTTTTGTTCATTTCACGGCAGATAGGCTCGAAAACCGACCAATATCTTTTGTTATCCGAAAAAATAACAAATGGTGTTTTCTTGTCGGCAATCTCAATTTTACCGCCCGATATTTTCTGACGGAATTTCATCATAAAGCTTTTTGCCGAATAAACACCTGCGCCTAAAACACCTATCAGTACGGTAAAGAGCATACTGCCCGTACCGGGATCTATATACATCATAACGAATCTCCTGATTTTAAAACCTTAAATGAACC
>JAZSFY010000020.1:0-3227 GCA_045532415.1 Eubacteriales bacterium
TGATATAAATTAATCTTCCAATAAAATATTTCTTATGGCTTCGATTTCTTCCTGTGTGACACCAATATCAGTTATAAGAAAATCAACAGCCTTTTCTTGTATGGTATCGCCGTTATAGCCTTCCAATCCCGAAATTACAACATCCATGCTTATAGAGGTTGCAAATTGTGGATTGACAAATCCTGTCATGCGGTATTCACGCAGCATATCCTCTTGGGACATATTTAGAATAGCTTGCAGGAGAAATACGATAGTTCCCGTACGGTCGGCACCGTATGTACAATGCAGATACATGGGGTAATTTTCTTTTTTCGCCAAATCGGAAAAGATATTTTTAAGAGAAGCCTTGCAGTTTTCGTTGAAAATATAACCATAAGAGGGAGAATCGTAAAATTTGTGCGATACATTTTCTCCAAGCTTTGATTTGTAGTTACCCGAAAAAATGTTATTGCTTCGCAGGTCCATGTCATGCACAAATCTAAATGTATCCATTACCTGCTGAATATTTTCCCGTTCCAAGAAATATTCGGTTTCCACCAAGCCGTCAATTTCGGTTCCGCGTATTATCATTCCCTGCTTCACCGTTTTTCCGTCGAGGTTTGTATATCCGCCGATATCTCTTGTGTTGTATACACCGGGGATATAAACAAATCTTGTGGATTTTTCGGTTTTAAAGCTTCCTTTTTCCAGATTACCGTCATATTCGATTTTGTAATAATAAACCTTGTCTGTTTTTAAATTATCTATGGTTATGCTTTTGGTATCAGACGGTAATATATACGCCTTTGAATCAGAAAAATCATTAAATTCGCTTAATGTAAAAATACCCGAGTGACCGTTTAGGTCATATTCAAAGGTGAATCCTCGATAGGGGATACCCGATTTTACCGCCTGTGCAACCGAAATCTCATTATCATAAAGCTGCTTTGCGCTATTTGAGCAAAGTAATACATTCTCGCTAAAGCTGGGAAGAACAATTTCGCTTTCAGATGAGGTTGATTGGGCTTTGTCTTGCGGATTTATGTACTTAAAAGCGATGCTTACAGCAAAAACAATTAAAGCTATTGCGGCCAAAGCGCAAGCCCACACCTTGATAATGTGGATTTTTTGCTTAGAGGTTTTGCCCTTGCCAGAGCGTTTTTTGATTTTGGTTTTCTTTTTCGGTGCCTTGTATGAGTCTTTTATAAGCTTGTAATCATCACCAAAGGTGTATGTACCTCTTTTTAATATACCGTTGGACATTTCTCCGTGAACGATGTGATGTCCTTTTGCGGCTTTTCCTTTTCTGCCGATATAATATATATCGCCGTCAACTTCAATAACACCTGCATGGTAGGGATTGCCGTCTTTATAATAAATTAACTCGCCGTTTTCGTGTATCAAACCGTTTTTCATGGGGATTCCTCCATATTTGGTATGGTAACAATTAATTTTACCATATATTCATTAAAATTACAATACCAAAAAACTCCGCCCTGTTTTCAAATCGTCGGGCGGAGCTATTTATCAGTTTGTTACATTTTTTATGTTGGAAATGAATTGAAATCCGTTTTCTGTTTTTCTAAGAGTTACAGTAAAGGTAGAATCCTTAATAAAGGATGATGTATAATTTATCTTTAAAATTCCGTTTTCGTCCATAGAACCGTCGGAAACCGAAACTGTCATAAAATTAGTATCGCTTCTCATGGTATAAAACGCATTGTAAGCCTCCACAAAGGTAAAGCGATCAATTTTACTGCCAAAGCTTTCCAAGGAAAGACCGGTGTTCTTTTTCAAATGCTCGTCGGCATCGGAATAATTGATTTTAAAAGGGCTTGTGTAAAACTCATCAAGATTCATAGCCGAAAGAACCGCATCGGATTCGCCCTCGGCCCATTGATTCAAAGGGATTTTAATACCTGCACCGTCATAAAAAACCAAGGTGATGTCGATTTCTTCAGGTGAATTATAGTAATTGGAGCTGATAAAGCCGTTGTTTTCGATTTTATTAAGAAGTTCCTGTATTTCGTTTAGCTCGTCCTGGCTTAGCTCGGCAACAGCACCCGAACCCTCCGAAGGCTCTTCGGAGCTTTCTTCAACAGAGCTTTCTTCCTTGGAGCTTTCCTCAATAGAGTTTTCCTCAACAGAACTTTCCTCTTGAGGCGCTTCAGAGGATGAAGCTTCCTTGCTTTCTTCTTCCGAGGATTCTGCCTGTATACTGCTTTCTTCCTTGGAGCTTGCTTCTTCTGTTTCTATTTGAGAAGAAGCATTGCTTGATTCGTTTTCAGAACTGCTTGTATTAACATTATCCTGACAAGCGGCACAGGATAAAATCAATGCAAAGAATATAAGAGAAATAATAATTTTTTTCATAATCAATCCTCCTTTTAACGATATTATACACTATAAATATGAATATTTCAATTACAATGGATTAAGTTTTATGTTGAAAGTGATATTTATATAAAAGGCTTCTGCAACTGCGATAAAGATAAATTTAAGAGATGAATATAAAAACATAAGACCATCGGTTAAAACGATGGTCCTAATTATTATCTGTTTTCTTCGTTGCTTGGTTTGTGATTTAATAATTTTTTTACTATAAATATAAATCCGCTTGGAATAGCAATTGACACAATAATTATAGGTGTTAAAAATTTAAAATAATGATAACCTAATTGATCGTATATAACTATCTCATTATTGTTTTCGTCGATTATGTAGAACTTCCCGCAAGAAGAAGTAAACATAAGCGCCTCTACAAAACGGTTTTCGTTAGTCATAACATAAGTTCTATTTCCAACGGTTCTTTTATTTAATTCTAAATAATCGTATTCAAATGCCTTATTGTTTGAATTGCGAGGTATATCATATATTTCCTTACAATTTCCGTTGGCATCTAGAGAAAACAAATGAATGTTACAAAAATGAAAATTAAGAGTAGATTCTGTCCAAAATACATACTCAGTTCCTTTGGATTTCTTTATCCTAAAACCATATTGAAAATTTCCGTTTGAATCATATACTTCAATATAGGCATTTTCTTTTTGTTTATAATATATTGCTATCGATCCATTTTCGCTGACATCAAAGGAATATAGCTCACCGGATTTTAGCATAGAACTATCAATAGTTTCCAATTGCAAATATTCCCATAATTCTTTTTTTGTTTCTTCGTCGCAAGGGTATACTTCTAAGCCTCCTACTTTAACTTTATTTTCATCGGCATGAGAGTTAATTAAAAGAGG
>JAZSFY010000113.1:0-1518 GCA_045532415.1 Eubacteriales bacterium
TTTTGGTTATAGGAGGAAGCGGAGAATATCTTTCGGTAAGTCACAAGGTTTATATGATGGAGGATTATTTGATTAACGATGTCAGCGAAAAAGCGCTTTCAATTGGTAAAAGCTCTTTTATACCAAAACCCGAAGAATGTGTATATGAGCAAAGAAGAACCCTTATTTCCAACGGTTTTAATTCCTATCCCGAGGAATCATGGACCGAAAGATTGGAAATATCCGATATGGGGTTTATTATAATTGGTGACGAAAGAATCGATATAAGAGGACTTTACAATCTTTGTTCCTATGAGCAAACGGAAGCATTAGGTTTTATGCTGAGGTTTATAGAAGCAACAAACAGCGAGCCGATTATCAATGTTAAAGATAAGGTAGCTAAATTGTATTCCCTTATACAGCAGGAAGGACTTGATTGTGTATATACATCATTTTTTACAACTTGTAATAGATTTTTGGCGTTACCTAGGCAACAGGAGCTTTTTGCATTAATAAATCGAATGAGAAAAACCAATTATACCATTAAATAGGCAAAAGAAAAGGTCTGTGGGAAGCTTTAAGCTTTCCGCACACCTTTTATATCACATTATAAGCTTTTCGGCATAGCCTAAGGTGATACCTAATGATGCAGATATTAAAATCAGCAAAATCGGGCTAACCTTCTTAAATGCAAGGAACACTATTAACGCGAATATACCAACCGAGCAGAAGAAGCTGTAATCAAATGCGGCAAGGGATATATTTTCGATTCCCATGGGGAAAAATACACCTGCGCCTAATTTGATTATTGCAGAAGCAATAAGACCTATTACAACAGGGCGAAGACCTGTAAGGCAATTCTTTACAATAAAGCTCTTGCAATATTTTGCATAGAATCTGGCAACAAGCATTATTACAACAAAGGAAGGAAGAACAACACCTAATGTAGCAAGTATTGCTCCCAAAAGCCCTGCGGTTTCCATGCCTATATAGGTCGCCATATTAATTGCAACGGGACCCGGTGTGGATTCGGCAACTGCGATAAAATTCAGCAATTCTTCCTCGGACATCCAATCATTCAAAAGAACCTCTTGCTGCATAAGAGGAAGCATTGCATAGCCTCCACCAAAGGTAAAGGCACCTATTTTAAGAAAGGTAAGAAAAAGCTGGAGATAAATCATTTCTTTTCTTCCCTCCTTTTGGCTATTATACCTGCCGCCAAGCCGAGCATTGCACCGCCGATGATTATATAAAGAACGTTAACACCAAGTAAAGCGATTATAAACGCAAGAGAGGCAAGGATTGCCGAAAATAAATTTTTAGGACATTTTTTTGCCATACCCCAAAGGGCTTTTACAATAAGAGCGATTACACCTGCGCGAATACCGAAAAATGCAAATTTCACCACTTCATATTCCATTAATCGCACAAGAACCTGAGATAAAACAGAAATGATAATAAACGAAGGAAGAACCGTTCCCAAGGTTGCGGCAAAGGCGCCCCAAAAGCCGCAGACTCTTGTTCCCACAAAGGTTGCGG
>JAZSFY010000284.1:0-2318 GCA_045532415.1 Eubacteriales bacterium
CGGAATTGACGCTTACCTAAGCCCCGAAATGAAGTCCACAGGCGAGGCAATCGGCTATGACGACACCTTGAACAGAGCCTTCTATAAGGCGCTTCAGGCATCAGGCATGCAGGTGCAAAACTACGGCACAGTTCTTGTAACCGTTGCAGACAACGATAAGGAGGAGGCGCTCCCACTTATCCGCCGCTTCTACAACCTTGGCTTTAACATCGAGGCAACCGAGGGCACCGCAAACTACCTAAAGCAGCACGGCATCAGAACAAGAATTAAGCAAAAGATCGGTGACGGCTCAAGCGACATTCCCGAGGCTATGCGCCAGGGTCACATCGCATATGTTATCAACACAAGCGACGGCGCAGCGCAGGAGCAAAAGGACGGTTACCAAATAAGGCACTTGGCAATTGAGAACAACATTTCTCTCTTCACATCCCTTGACACGGTAAGAATTTTGCTTGATGTGCTTGAAGAAATCACATTAACCATTTCAACAATTGATGCGTAATTTCTCGCTTGCAAAGCAAGCATATGGATTTCATAAAATGAAAATATCGAGTTGCGCAAGCAACATATCGAGTGTTCATAGCCTCAAGGCATTGAGGCTATGAACACATATCGACAAAACAGAGGATAAAATGAAGGACATAATTTTTACAATTGAAACCAACAAAAAAATTGCCAAAAACACCTATGAAATGGTGCTTTTGGGTGATTGCGCCGACATTAAGTGCGGTCAGTTTGTAAACTTGAAAATTGAGGGCTTTTACCTTCGCCGTCCTATTTCCGTGTGCAACGTGGAGGGGGACAGACTAACCCTTATCTACAAGGTTGTGGGACAAGGCACTGAGGTAATGGCTAAAATGGAAAAGGGCGAGGAAATCCTAACCTTAACAGGTCTTGGCAACGGCTACGATATTTCCAAAGGCGGAGATAAGCCACTGCTTGTTGGCGGCGGCGCAGGAGTTCCGCCCATGTATCAGCTCTGCCGTGAGCTTGTGAAAATGGGAAAAGCCCCAAGCGTAATCCTCGGCTTTAACTCAAAGGATGAGGTTTTCTACGAAAATGAATTTAAGGCATTGGGCGCAAATGTTATCGTTGCAACCGCAGACGGAAGCTACGGTGTAAAGGGCTTTGTAACCGACGCCTTTCAAATGGTGGATTATACATATTTCTACACCTGCGGCCCTGAGCCTATGCTAAAGGCTGTTTACAACAAGAGTGTAACAAGCGGTCAGTTCTCCTTTGAGGAAAGAATGGGCTGCGGCTTTGGCGCTTGTATGGGCTGCTCCTGTAAAACAAAATACGGAAATAAGCGAATCTGCAAGGACGGTCCCGTTCTTGAAAAGGAGGAAATCATATGGTAAGCTTGAAAACAAATTTATGCGGAATTGAGCTTGATAACCCATTGATTCCCGCCAGCGGAACCTTTGGCTTCGGCTACGAATTTGCAGAAATCTATGATATAAATATGCTTGGCAGCTTCTCCTTTAAGGGAACCACCAAGGATGCAAGGTTCGGAAATCCGACACCGAGAATTGCAGAATGTAAAAGCGGTCTTATCAACGCAGTAGGTCTTCAGAATCCGGGCGTTGAAAAAGTTATCGCGGAAGAATTACCGAAAATGCGGGAAGTTTTCCATAAACCGGTTATGGCGAATGTGAGCGGTTTTTCAGTGGAAGATTATGCATATACAGTAGAAAAATTAGATAGTGAAGATTGTATAGGATGGTTTGAAGTGAATGTATCCTGTCCGAACGTACACGGCGGCGGTATGAGCTTTGGTACTGACCCGAAAGCGGCAGCTCAAGTGACAGAAGCAGTCAGAAAAGTGACTAAAAAGCCTATTTTCATTAAATTAACACCAAACGTAACTGATATTGTCAGCATTGCAAAGGCTTGTGAAGCTGCAGGTGCAGACGGTATCAGTATGATAAATACAATGCTTGGTATGCGTATTAATTTAAAGACAAAGAAACCGATTATTGCCAACAAAATGGGCGGTTTTTCCGGTAGTGCGATTATGCCTGTGGCACTTCGCATGGTATATCAGGTGTATGAAGCTGTGAAAGTACCGATTATTGGTATGGGTGGTCTTTCAAGTGCGGAAGATGTAATTGAAATGATGTTAGCAGGTGCAACAGCAGTTCAGGTAGGCGCAGCCAACCTTATCGACCCGTTTGCATGCAAAGATATTATCGAGCAGTTACCAATCGTAATGGAAAAATATCAAATAAATAGTTTAGAAGAAATCATAGGAGGAGCGCATCATGAGTAAAGATGTAATTATTGCTTGCGACTTTTCAAGCAAAGAAGAAGTTATG
>JAZSFY010000085.1:0-5489 GCA_045532415.1 Eubacteriales bacterium
CTATATTATCACATCTGTTTCAAAAAATCACTAGTTTTTTTCAAAAAAGTCAAAAAAACATATAACCCCTTTATCCTTTTTGATATACCGTATGAAAATTTAACCTATGATTGATAATCTTTTCCCATATAATATTTTGACATTTAAGGAAAACTATGATAAAATAACGATAATTATGAATTTTGTTCTCGGAGTTGAAGCTGAATGTTTGAAAAATCTCTACCCGATCTTTCCATTGATTTTGTGTTGAAGCTTTTCGGCACGCTTGATGGAAATATAGAAAATATAGAAAACGCTTTTTCGGTTTCGGTAATGTCACGTGAGGGCGCAATAAAGATTAGCGGTGATAATGCGTCTGACGTTAATATGGCTGCTTCCTGTATCGAACAGCTTGAGCGTGTCAGCCGTATGTCGGAATCCATTGATGAAAACACGATAAATTATGTTATCACAATGGTACGTGAGGAAAAGGAAAACGAGCTTGGCGCAATTTATAACGATTGTATCTGTCTTACCAATAAGGGTAAGCCTATTAAGGCAAAGACGGTCGGTCAGCAAAAATATGTTGACGCCATTAATAATAACACAATAGTTTTCGGCGTCGGCCCTGCAGGTATGGGTAAAACCTTTCTTGCCGTTGCCATGGCTGTTACGGCATTGAAGAAAAAGCAGGTTTCCAAAATTGTTCTTACACGTCCTGCGGTAGAAGCAGGTGAAAAGCTTGGCTTTCTTCCCGGGGACCTTCAAAGTAAAATCGACCCTTACCTTCGTCCTCTCTATGATGCATTAAACGAAATGCTTGGCAACGAAAGCTTTAAAAATTGCGGCGAAAAGGGAATTATCGAGGTTTGTCCTCTTGCATATATGCGCGGACGTACTCTTGACGATGCCTTTATAATTCTTGACGAGGCACAAAATACAACCCCCGAGCAGATGAAAATGTTCCTTACACGTCTTGGTAATAACAGTAAGGCAATCATCACAGGCGACATTACTCAGATAGACCTTCCGTATTTGAGAAAAAGCGGTCTTGTTGATGCCTTGGAGATTCTCGAGGGCATAAAGGGTATTTCTATCTTCCGCTTTTCACATAAGGATGTTGTGCGCCATCCTCTTGTTCAAAAAATCATTCAGGCTTACGAAAAGCGCGATGCGCTTCAGCCTCCTAAAAAAGAAAACGAAATTCGCCGTGAATCCTTCAGAAGGAGAACAAAGGAATGATAAAAATATATTTCGAGAATTTAACCGAGCCTATTCCAAAGCTTTATGAAACCTTAATGAAAAGGGTTATCCGTAAAGCAGTTGCCGAGGAATATCCCGACCATAAATTTGAGGTTAATGTAACAATTTGCGATGATGAATATATCCGCGAGATAAATAACGAGCATAGAGGCATCGACAGACCTACTGATGTTCTTTCCTTCCCGTTTTTCGATTTTGAAACACCCGAACAGATGACTCTTTTGGGCGACATTATAATTTCCCGTGACACAGCCTACCGTCAGGCTGAGGAATACGGTCATTCTCCCAGACGTGAATTTTCCTTCCTTGCGGCTCATTCTGCCCTTCATTTGCTTGGTTATGACCATGAAACCGACGATGAGAGGGAAGCCATGGAGGCTAAACAACGCGAAATACTTGATGAACTTGGTATAAAGAGGTAATTTATGACTAAAACAGCATTTATAATGATAGCAGGTAAGCCTAATGTTGGCAAAAGCACCCTGCTTAATACAATTCTCGGGGAAAAGGTTGCTATCGTTTCCCGCAAGCCCCAAACAACAAGAAACCGTATAACAGGTGTTCTCACAAAAGGCGAAAACCAATATGTATTCACCGATACACCCGGCTTGCATAAGCCCAAAACACTTCTTGGCGAATATATGATGAAATCTGTGGGTAATGTCGCCGATTCCTCGGATATCGTTATGTTTGTTGTTGAGGCAGGCACCGAGCTTAATGCAAACGAAAAGTCTGCTTTGGATAAATATAACAAATCGGGTCTTGATGTTATACTTATAATCAATAAAACCGACCGCGCAAACAAAACTAAGCTTGCCGAGCAGATTATGGAGCTTTCTTCTCAGTATGATTTCCATGCTATTATTCCTATTTCTGCCTTAACAGGCGACGGTGTGGAAATAATCTTTGAGGAATTGGAGCCTCTACTTTCGGAAAGCGTTCATTTCTTCCCTGAGGATTATATAACCGATCAGCCCGAGCGTAAGATTTTCGGCGAGATTATCCGCGAAAAGGTTCTCCGCCTTTTGGATGACGAGATACCTCACGGCGTTGCCGTTTCGGTTGAGGATTTTAAGGAAAAGAAGGGCTTGCTTTCTGTCCGTGCCGAAATATATTGTGAGCGCGAATCTCATAAACGTATTATAATCGGCAAAAACGGCTCTATGCTGAAGAAAATCGGATCTTATGCCCGTGAGGATGCCGAAGAAATTTTCGGAACCAAGGTTTTCCTCGACCTTTGGGTAAAGGTTAAGGAAAATTGGCGCGATCGTCCCGGTCTTCTTTCTGATTTCGGCTTTAAGGACGAAATAGAATAATGCGCCATAAATTAAAGGGAATCGTTATCCGCGAAGCTCCAAAAGGTGAAACAAGCAAGCTTTTAACTGTATTAACCTCAAATATGGGTGTTATAACAGTTAACGCAAAGGGTGCAAGAAAAATTTCTTATCCCTACTTAAAATCCTGCCAAATGTTTGCTTTTTCGGATATGCTTCTCTATGAGAAAAACGGCTTTTATACCTTAACCGAGGCTTCTCATATAACCGATTTCTATTCCTTAAGCGCAGATATAAAGAAATATTCTCTCGCCTGTTATCTTTGCGAGGGCGCTTCTGCCTTTGCCGTTTCGGGTGAGGATTCCTCGGATATTCTCCGTCTGCTTTTAAATTGCCTTTATGCCTTGGAAAAGGATGTTGCATCCGAAATTATTATCAAGGCGGCTTTTGAGCTGAGGCTTTGCTCTCAAAGCGGATTTTATCCCGAAATAGATTTCTGTGCAGATTGCGGCAATCCAATAGCCGACGAGCATTTTATTTTCAATGCTGACGAAGGACTTGCATTTTGCCGAAACTGTGCAAGCGCAAATAACGAAAATAAACTTCTTCCTCCCTCGGTTGGAAAGGCTATTAAGCATATAACCGAAAGCGAGCTTTCCCGTTTTATTTCCTTCCGTATTGGAGAGAATGAAGAAAGCCTTCTTTCTGCCTGTGCCGAAAAATTTTTCCTGCTCAGAGCCGAAAGAGGCTTTAAAACCCTGTCATTTTATAAGCATTGTCAGGAATTATCCTGATTTCTAATAAGGAGCTTCCATGAAAGGCTTTAATAAAGCAAAAACAATTCTTGAATACGATAAAATAATAAATTATGTTTCCTCCTTCGCGGTCACAGCTCCCGCAAAAAATCTTTTAAAGGAAACAATTCCCGAAACCGATTCGGTTATAATCTCGCGATTACTTGACGAAACCGAGGAGGCATTGTCCCTTCTTGTAGTCAAGGGTTCGCCTTCGTTTTCTGCTCCAGAGGGAGTGACCGATTCTGCCGATAGGGCAGAAAAGGGAGCTATGCTCACACCGTTAGAGCTTTTGAATATAGCATCACTTCTTCGTGCTGTAAGCTCGGTTAAGAAATATCCCGAGGGCAAGGATATTCCTGCTCTTGAGCCATATTTTTATTCCTTGACCGAGGCGCGAGGTCTTTCCAACGAAATCGACATGAAGATAATCAGCGAGGATATGATTGCCGATGATGCTTCACCCGAGCTTTATCGAATAAGGAGAGATATCCGCAGAGCCGAGGAAAAGGTTAGGGAAACATTATCCAATATTACTGTTGGCGAAAATGCAAAATATCTCCGTGATGCTGTTGTAACAATACGTCAGGGCAGATATGTTATTCCTGTCCGTGCCGAGCATAAAAACGAAATCAAAGGTCTTGTTCACGATTCCTCTGCTTCGGGTCAAACCTTGTTTATCGAGCCTATGGCGGTTATTGAGGCAAACAATAAATTACGCGAGCTAAAGGGAAGAGAGCAGGAGGAAATCGAAAAGATTCTCTATGACCTTTCCTCTAAGGTTGCCTCTATTGCAAATACAATTAAAATCAACTATAAAGCCATAATAGACCTTGATTCTGTTTTTGCAAAGGCAAAATATTCCTCTGATATAATGGGTGTACGTCCAAAAACAGGAGAAAGAGCAATCAAGCTTGTCCGTGCAAGACATCCTCTTATAGCAAGGGATAAGGTGGTTCCCATTTCGGTTGAATTTGGGGATAAGGATAATGCATTGATTATCACAGGTCCCAACACAGGCGGTAAAACTGTTACTCTCAAAACCTTAGGCTTGCTTGCCATGATGGCGCAAAGCGGTATTTATGTGCCTTGCGATGACGGAACAACGCTTCCTGTTTTTGACGGCGTTTTGGCTGATATAGGTGACGAGCAAAGCATCGAGCAATCTTTGTCCACCTTCTCCTCTCACATGGTAAATGTTATTTCCATTTTAAAGGAATGCGGAAAGGGCTCGTTGGTTCTTTTTGATGAATTATGTGCAGGAACCGACCCTACCGAGGGTGCGTCCTTGGCTATTGCAATTCTCGAAAGAGTACGTCAATCGGGCGCTATTGTTGCCGCCACAACTCACTATTCCGAAATTAAGATTTATGCTCTTGATACCGAGGGTGTATTGAACGCATCCTGTGAATTTGATTTGGCAACATTAAAGCCCACATACCGTTTAATAACGGGTATCCCGGGACGAAGCAACGCTTTTGAGATAACCCGTCTTTTAGGTATGGAGGAATCAATCGTTGACCGTGCCAAGGAGCTTCTTGCCGAGGATAATATCCGATTTGAGGATGTTATTACAAGGCTTGAAAAAACCGAGCAGGACCTTAGAAAAGAAAGGTCAGCCTCGGAGAAGGCTCGGGCAGAGGCACAAAAAATCAAGGACGAAGCCGAAAAAAGCGCAAAGGACCTTAAGGACAGAGCTCAGGCAGAGCTTGACCGCGCTCAGGCTCAGGCGCAAAGAATCCTTGATGCGGCAAAGTCTTCAAGTAACCAAATTTTCTCTCAATTAAACGAATTAAAAAAGGCTGATGCAAAACGCCTCGAGGCCGCAAGAATCGAGGAGGCAAGGCAGGCTATCCGCCAAAACCTTAAGGATACATCGGCTTTGATTTCCGATGTTGAGGAATTTGAGGTAGAGGAGGAAGAAAATTATGTTCTTCCGCGCCCCTTGCAGGTTGGCGACCGTGTTCTTCTTGCCGATATCGGTATGGAGGCGGTTGTAAAAAGCGTTTCGGGGGATACCGTTTTCACCTCAGCGGGAAGATTGGAAACAAAAACAAATATCAAAAATATCCGTTTGCTGGGTAATGCCGCTTCGGCTGAAAAGCAGGCTAAACAGAAGCAAAAGGGAAGAACCCAATATACTCACAGCGTTTCGGCAGTTAAGAACGAAATTGATGTA
>JAZSFY010000154.1:0-4081 GCA_045532415.1 Eubacteriales bacterium
ATATTGCTGTTTTAAGCGACTTTGGGTTTGAAGAGCTATATAATACCGAAATAACTCCTTTACTGCATGATGAAATCAAAAGGTATGAACAAAGCATCAAAAGCTTAGATTTCAGCCAATTATATAAAAATATTTCTGTATTAAAAAATACCAACCAAATTTCTTCCGCAACAATATTTTTCACATTCTTCAGTCTTCCCTATTGCTTGAGCTTATATAATGGAGCGTATGCAGCTTGCTATACAAGAGAAAATCATATTGACCTATTTGCTGTAAGTGCCCATGAGCTTATGCACGGTTTTGCAAATAATGAAACATTATCTCTCTATAAAAAATATATCGAAAGTAACAAATATTTGCAAAGCACTCATTACAGATTGCTGAATGAGTTCGGCTCGGGAGACGAGGAAGAATTAGTAAAGGCTGCTGAATACTATCTTTGCTATCTTTCGGGTAATTATAATAAAAATCATCTTTATGCTAAGGCAAAATCTGAATATGACGGTTGTTGCCCTGTTTCAGTTATTATTTTTGATTTACTGACAAAAGAAAATTCAATTCCAAGTGATTACAACAAGTGGTTAATAAGCATCTTTAAAAGCCATATCCTTCCAAAAGAAAACATACAAAACTATATAGAAAAGCTTATATAACGTAAAAAGTGCAGGCATTAAGCCTGCACTTTTACTATTGATTAATTATTTTACTTCGCGGATGTTTACGCTATATTTGCTGTCGGAAACATTTGCGAGAGCATTTGCGATTGTTTCGCCTTCATCTCTCTTATCGAAGTATTTAAGAGCAACCTGATCGAAGAGAGCGTAGGAAAGAACATCTTCTTCCTGATGTGCCTTTGCGCCAAGCTTTGCTCTGAGAGTATCAAGCTCGGGCTTGATGTTGTCAGCAGGACGGCAGGTGATAGGTTCTTCCTTGCCAATGATCTGCTTGATAAATTCGGGTTTAATAGCGATAGGAGTTTTACCGTATTCGCCCTTAACCATACCCTTGAATTCCTTGGTAACGTTCTTATATCTTTCGCCCATGAGGACATTAAATACAGCCTGTGTACCAACGATCTGAGAAGAAGGAGTAACAAGGGGAGGATAACCTGCATCCTCTCTAACTCTGGGGACTTCCTCGAGAACTGCTTCAAGCTTGTCGCTTGCGCCAGCCTGGTTAAGCTGAGAAAGAAGGTTGGAAAGCATTCCGCCGGGAACCTGATACATAAGAGCATTAACGTTAACCTTAAGAAGCTTAGGATCGAGAAGTCCGCTTGCGATATACTTTTCACGGAGACCGTCAAAGTGCTTGGAAATCTTATCAAGCTTAGCAAGGTCGATACCTGTATCATAAGGTGTACCCTGAAGGGTTGCAACGATAGGCTCAGTAGCAGGCTGAGAAGTACCTAGTGCGAGAGGAGAAAGCGCACAGTCAACAACGTCAACGCCAGCTTCGATAGCCTTCATAACTGTCATGGAAGCAAGACCGCTGGTGTAGTGAGTGTGAAGCTGAACAGGAATCTTAACAATAGATTTAATAGCAGTAACAAGGTCATAAGCATCATAAGGCTTAAGAAGACCAGCCATGTCCTTGATACAGATAGAGTCTGCACCCATTTCTTCAAGCTGTTTTGCATACTTAGCGAAGTATTCATTAGTGAATACGGGACCAGTGGTGTAGCATACACAGGCCTGAACGTGACCCTTTTCCTTCTTGGTTGCATTGATAGCAGTCTTAAGGTTACGAGGGTCGTTAAGAGCGTCGAAAATTCTGATAATGTCCATACCGTTTGCGATACACTTCTGAACGAAGTATTCAACAACGTCATCGGCATAGTGTCTGTAACCGAGAATATTCTGACCTCTGAAAAGCATCTGGAGAGGAGTGTTCTTTACTTTATCTTTAATGGTACGAAGTCTCTGCCAAGGATCTTCATTAAGGAAGCGGAGGCAGGAATCGAATGTTGCGCCGCCCCATGCTTCAAGAGAGTGATAACCAACCTTGTCAAGCTCGGTAAGAGCTTCGAGCATTTCGTCAGTTGTCATTCTGGTAGCAATAAGAGACTGGTGTGCGTCACGAATAATTGTTTCTGTAATTTTAACTTGCTTTGCCATAATTATTTTTCACCTTTCCGTTAATTAGCTGAACATTGCGAGGAATACGCCTGCCGCAACTGCAGAACCGATAACACCTGCAACATTGGGGCCCATTGCGTGCATAAGAAGGAAGTTTGCAGGATTTTCTTTCTGACCAACGGTCTGAGAAACACGCGCTGCCATAGGAACAGCGGAAACGCCTGCGGAACCGATAAGAGGATTGATCTTGCCCTTTGTAATGAAGCACATGAGCTTACCAAACATAACACCACCGAAGGTAGCAATAGCGAATGCACAAAGACCAAGAACGATGATATACAATGTCTGAGTCTTAAGGAAGTTCTCTGCATTTGCAGTAGCACCAACAGAAATACCAAGCATGATTGTAACGATATTCATAAGCTCGTTCTGTGCGGTTTTGGAAAGTCTGTCTGCAACGCCGGAAACCTTAAGAAGGTTACCAAGCATAAGCATACCAACAAGAGCAGCTGCAGAAGGAAGAATGATACTTACAACGAGAGCAACAACTATGGGGAAGATAATTTCTTCGGTCTTGGAAACCTCGCGGAGCTGACCCATTACGATTGTACGTTCCTTCTTAGAGGTGAACGCCTTCATGATAGGAGGCTGAATAAAGGGAACGAGAGCCATGTAGGAATATGCCGCGATAGCGATAGCACCGAGAAGGTTAGGAGCAAGAGTCTTAGTTACATAAATTGCGGTAGGGCCGTCTGCACCGCCGATGATACCGATAGATGCAGCTTCTGGAACGGTAAAGCCAAGCATAAGCGCGCCGAAGAATGCAACGAAAACACCGAGCTGAGCTGCAGCACCGAGAAGCAAGCTCTTGGGGTTAGCGATAAGAGGCTTAAAGTCGGTCATAGCACCAACGCCTAAGAAGATGAGAGGTGGGAAAATGCCAAGCTTAACGCCAAGATAGAGATAGTCAATCAAACCGGCACCGTTACCCATTGCCGCCCAATCAATATGTCCCGTTTCATTAATGAATATATCGCTATGGAAAACAGAATCACCGATAGGACCGGGAATATTAACAAGAAGCATACCAAACGCTATGGGAAGAAGAAGGAGAGGCTCGAACTTCTTGACAATAGCAAGGTAGAACAAGGCACAAGCAATAACAAGCATTATTACTGTACCGAAATCAAAATGAGATTCCAAACCGAAATATGTGAAAGTCTTTTCGGCATCGTACAAATAACTGAAGCCGGAACTTTCAAAAAGTCCCTTCAATGCATCTAACATAGAATTTACACCTTTCTATATTCTTTTAAGTGTAAAGCGCAATTAAGCGATTACGCAGAGAAGGTCGCCGGTGTTAACAGTAGCGCCCTGAGAAACAGAAACGCTTGCAACAGTACCGTCCTGAGGAGCAACAATGTCATTTTCCATCTTCATTGCTTCAAGCACGCAAAGAACATCACCCTTCTTTACTGCTGCGCCGGAAGAAACAAGAACCTTAAGAACATTACCGGGAAGAGGTGCGGTGATCTTAACGCCGTCTGCGGGAGCTGCTGCGGGAGCGGGAGCTGCTGCGGGAGCGGGAGCTGCTGCAGGAGCGGGAGCTGCTGCGGGTGCAGGAGCCGCTGCGGGTGCAGTTGCAAATGTTGCACCGAGGGCTGCTTCTTCAACGATTACTTCGTAGCCTGTGCCGTTTACTGTTACAATATACTTTTTAGCCATGATAATTAATCTCCTTATTATTTAACAATCTTTTTAATCGAAATTACATTAAAGTTGCATTCACTTTCGCCTCTGTAAGCAGCAATAGCCGCAGTAGCAATAGCGACAATTTGCTGTTCCTCAGAAGCAGGAGCAGAAGCAACAGGAGCCGCAACAGGGGCAGCGGCAACGGGAGCAACGGGCTCAGCGGTTTTATTCTCAGCAGGCTTTTTAGAGAAAAGCTTGAAAAGCTGAAGAATACCGATCAGCAGAACAAGAACGCCGAAAACAACACCCATACC
>JAZSFY010000071.1:0-8037 GCA_045532415.1 Eubacteriales bacterium
CCGTAATAGGGATGCTCCATTATTGCCATTATCTGAATGGTGTTATATCCCAATTCCTTTATACGAGGAAGGATATTATCGGTAAACTCCTTAAAGCTTCCGACCTTGCCCTCCTCTTGTGCCATGCCGATATGACATTCATAAATAAAGGGAGTTGTTGCAGGCTTGAAATCGTCATCGGTCCATTGGAAATTATCGAAAAGAGTATCGTCGATAACAGCACACCATTCGCTGGGCTTGAGGGGATTTTGCTCTACTCTTGTGGCATAAGAGGGGATACGGCGCAAAATCTGACCTTCCTTGAAAATAACCGCCTGAACGTGTTGACCGAGCTTAAGGGCATCCTCGCCTTCGAGATAAACCTCGAAAACGCCGTTTTCAATACGCTTCATGGGATAATCAAAAATACCCCAATCGTTGAAATCGCCGACAAAAAACATTTCGTCAGCGCCGGGCGCCCATTCACGGTAAACCCAGCCTGTTGCGGTTCTTCTTATGCCGAAATAGTTATAACCGTTTGCGAAATCGGAAAGACTTGTGCCATCGCCTAATAATTCTGCCTTTTTCCGGAGAAACAGTTCCATTCTTTGGTTCAGCGAATCCTTGAATGGTTCGAGATAAGGGTCGATTTTAAGAATTTTCAAATCCATGTCAGCCTCCCAAAGGTTATTTTATTTATTTTAATAATCTTATTATAATACTCTTTTTTTTATTTATCAAGAGAATATTGTTGACTTGCAAAAAGTTAATGATATAATTATCTCAAAACGTCTAAAAAGGATAAAATTATGATACATATTGTTCTTTATGAGCCTGAAATACCCCAAAACACAGGCAATATTTCCCGAACCTGCGCTGTAACAGGATGCCACCTTCATCTTATCGAGCCCTTGGGCTTCGAATTGAGCGAGCGCTCTATTCGTCGTGCAGGCTTGGATTATTGGCAATATCTTACCGTGAACACCTATAAAAATTGGGATGAATTTAAGTCAAAAAACCAAGGCGAATTTTTCTATTGCTCTACAAAGGGGCAAAAATGCCATTCTCAGGTCGATTATGGAAAGATTCAGGATGACATTTATTTTGTATTCGGCAAGGAAAGCCATGGCTTGCCCGAGCCTTTGTTGAAGGACAATTACGATAAATGCATCCGCATACCTATGAGAGGCTTTGTGCGCTCTCTCAATCTTTCAAATTCGGTTGCGGTGGTTGTTTATGAAGCCCTCCGTCAGCTTGATTATCCCGACCTAACAGACCAAGGTCAATTAACAGGCAGACCTGATTGATTTTTTTGTATAAAGAATAAAAGGAATAACCGTTTTCTCTCTTAAAATCGGCGGTTTCGCAATTGAAATTATGCCGATATGTGTTAAAATAAGATAAAAGGAGTGATTTTTATGGTTTTGGCTATGGACATCGGAAATACAAATATAACCTTAGGTGGCTTTGAAAAGGACAGCCTGGTTTTTGTTGCCCGTATTTCTACAAATCCTTCGCTGACCGTGGACGAATATGCCGAAAAGCTTATCAATATTCTTTCCCTTCATAATATTGATAGGTCTGCCATAAACGGGGCAATAATCTCCTCGGTGGTTCCTCCTTTAAATTCTGTTATGAAAAATGCCGTAAGCTTTGTTTTCGGCATTAATGCAATAGCGGTTGGACCCGGTATTAAAACCGGAATCAACATTCATTGCGATGACCCTTCCTCTGTTGGAGCCGATTTGATTTGCGCTTGTGTTGCCTCCCATAATATTTATGGTAGCCCCTCGATTATCATCGATATGGGAACTGCCACAAAAATAATGGCGGTAAACAAAAACGGCGCATTTATCGGTGTTTCCATAATTTCGGGTGTTTTAATGGGCTTGAGAGCTCTTGCCGACGGCACGGCTCAGCTCCCTCAGGTAAGCCTTGACGAGCCTGATTCGGTCATCGGGAAAAACACAGCCGATTGTATGCGCTCGGGAGTTGTTTTCGGAAGCGCAAGCATGGTTGACGGAATGATAGACCGATTTAAGGAAGAAATGAATGACAACGTCAAGGTTATTGCAACCGGTGGTCTTGCTCCTAAAATCATCAAGCATTGCAGACATGATATAACTCTTGATTCTGATTTGGTCTTGAAGGGGCTTAATATACTTTATAATAAAAATATTCAGTTGCAAAAATAACTCCCAAAGGGAGATAATATATAATTCAAAAATGCGTTGTACCTATTTAAAGGACGACAGCAAGGAGGAAATTATTATGAAAGCAACTCAAAGAAAAATGTCTACCGAAACAATGGTTCTCGGTGCCATTCTCACAGCCTTGGTGGTTGTGCTTCAGCTTATGGGCGGTTTTATCCGCTTTGGTATGTTCCAGGTGTCCTTGGTTTTGGTGCCTATTGTTATCGGCGCCGCAAAGGGCGATTTCAAGCTTGGCGGTTGGCTCGGCTTGGTGTTCGGCGTTGTTGTTTTGCTGAACGGAGATGCGGCTGCGTTTTTGGCAGTAAACCCTGCAGGCACAATTTTTACGGTTATTGTAAAGGGGACTCTTTGCGGTGTTGCTGCAGGTGCTGTTTACAAAATGCTTGAGAAGCATAACCAATATTTAGCGGTTATGGCTGCGGCTGTGGTCTGCCCTGTGGTGAATACAGGTGTATTCCTTGTGGGATGTGTTCTCTTTTTCATGGAAACAATCACTCAATGGGGCTTGGCAGCAGGCTTTGAAAATGCGGCACAATATATGTTTCTCGGCTTGGCAGGAGGAAATTTCCTGTTTGAGCTTGCTACAAACATAGTTTTGGCGCCTGTTATTCTCAGAGTTCTGAATCTCGGTAAGTCTAAATAAAATAATCAAAGGGGCGTGAAGAAATTTCGCGCCCCAACATTTTTATTCTACCACACAACAATAGATATGTCAACAGGAAAACTGTCGAAATAAACAACTTCTGTTATTTAAACAAAAACAATTTGTGGAATTTGTATAATATGTGTATTGAAAAACAGCAATTTATATGTTAATATATAGTCGAAGAGAGGAACAGAACAAATTAAAAAAAGAGGATAGACCAATGAACACCTAATAAGCCATTAAGGCAATCAATCAAAATTGAATATTCCGAAAGGTTAGGTAACTTCCAATGTTCTGATTGATTTTTTCTCCAAATAAACCTTTTATTCTAGGAAAGTGAGGTAACCATTGATGTTGGAGCCCAAAATCGAATTAAGATAACCCTTGACTGTGTGCCATTAAACAGTCAAGGGTTATTTTTTGTTATTGAATAAAATAACACCGCGGAAAGGAGATTGCTCTCCACTCCGCAGTGAAATATTTAATCAACAAGAAATTTTACTGTACTTATTTCTTCTCCGTCTTTGTTTATAAGCGTTATGATCGCATATCTGTTGCCTACATCGGTAAAATATTGCAGGCGGCCGTTTTGGAGAATTTCATCAAAATCCGATTCGGGTACGCTTTCAATAAAATGAGTTGTCGGGCTGTTTCTGTATTCGTCCGAATTGTATTTGCTCAAAAAATGTCTGTCTATTGCATAATTGTTCATGCTGTCGCGTGCATAATAATCCAGCTCATATATATCAATAGATTTTACTGTGCAGTAATTATCGAACAAATATGAAAAACCGTTACTTTCCAGCCAATTAAGAGTTTCGGTAAAGCTTTTATAAACAAAAACAGGGGATTCAAATTTCAATTGCTGAAAAAGTTCTTTGGAGCCTTCTAAGTTAAATAAGTGGTTGTTTGCTCTCAGCCATATAACTCCGAGGCATTCTTCTTGGGGATGATAGAGCTGTTCAAAGCTTGCTCCTTTAATATCCTCCGATATTGCATTTAAAAGCTGTTCAAGCTGTGCTTGAGAAAACTCCGGCTTGGTATAGCCTGAGAGCATATTATCGGAAAAATATATTTTATCGCCGTAGTTGACTTTCGTTTTTATATAATCGGCGTTAAGCGCCTTGAAGGCGTCTGTGTCTGCTACTCTCAATGTATTATATAACGTGGAAAGCTTCATTTTGGAAAAGCAACGAATCATTTCGCTTCCGTCTTTAAGCTGATATACAATATAATAATCGCCGTAAACCACCGTATCAGAATAGTTTTCCGAGGGCATATCAGAAATAAAACGAGAGCCGTCCTCTATAAGCATTTTGTGAATGTCTATTGCAATTTGGATATCCTTTTCGCTTTCAAGAGTAAGATAACTGCTGTAGTTAATTGCAGTAGAGGAGAGGTTTGCATATCCGTGGCTCTGTTTCCCTACAAACAAGTTTGAGGCATCTCCTTTGTAGGAGATTTTTACCGATTGAACGTCATTTAATTGGGGAACCTTGCTTGAATATCCGAGCATACCGAAATATGCTGTTATTCCGAATATGCAGATGACAGCAAGAGAGGGCAATGCAAACTTCAATGCTTTAAGCACATATCTGTAAGAACCGTTGAAAAATGCATAGGCGGCAAAGCAGGCTATCACAAAGAGAAGAAGGGAACCTAACGCATACCAAGGGGTATTTCCGCCAAGGAAGCTCAGGGAAGACACAGTGAGAGCAAATATAATGGTGCAGGCTATAGATAAAATGTTGTTTGCATTGGATTTGCCGTTGGCTTCAGCTTTTCGGTTCTTGAACACAAGCCATGCGATTACTCCAAGAGCAAGCGTTGCCAATGTCAGGCAAATCAGCTCTGAGGAATAGGCTTTTAAATCTAAATCTGCATTTTTCATAAAGGGCATTCCTGATATTGAATATGCCTCAAAAGCGTCCTTGAAAATGGTATTGATTGACAGACGAGAATATTTATCGAACATATCTCCTAATGTAAAAGGAAGATTGGTTTCTTCTCTGATAGGATAGGCGAAGCCGTGAAGATATGATGAGCAAATGGCATTTATAAACAGCATCAATCCCTGAATTCCAAAATAGAAAGCTGCAGTAACCGCAAAAAACTCGATTTTTCTTCCGCAAAGCGATGCGGATATTGCCGAAACAGTATAGGAATAAATAACTGTTAAAGCTATCATTAATAGGATAATCACGGTATTTTGTGATAAAACCAAATGCTTTCCGACGTTATCTGCTCCCGCTTCGAGAAGAAGTGAAAATGCAAGCAGAGTTGGTATTAATGCCGAAAGCAAGCCGAATAAATACCGTGTGAGAAACAGCGTTGTCCGTGACACACCTGTTAAAAGCATCATGGTTGCGCTTTTTCTTTTAAACAGGAATGAAAACATAATATAAGCCGAAAATGCCGATATGAGCATCATAATATATGGAAATAGGAACCATATTTCGGTATTATGGAACATATAACGTATTTTTTCTTCAGGCATTTCTATAGCAGGAATAGGCATAGGCTCGTTGTTGAATATTTCTATACCGTTGAAAGCCAAGCCTGTGAATATCAGTATTACAATAGGAAGCCAGAGGAAACGCTTTACTGTATGAAGAATCAAATGTCTTGTAGGATTATTTTGAGAATATGCCTTCAATTTCATTTTCCCTGCCCTCCGTTTCATAAACAAATATTTCATTAAGAGTCATACCAAAGTTTTCAAAAACGAGAATTTCACCCTGACTTTTGAAATACTCTTTGATTTTTTCTTCATCCTCGCCGCTTTGAAAGGTGCATATATTTCCCTGTGCTTTGAAGAATTTAACATCAATATCATTTTCCAAATTTGCAATTTGAGAATTCATTGCAACTCGGTATTTGCGGACCTTTTTCTTGATGTTTTCGATTTCGTCCGAATAAAGAAGGTTGGTTCCGTTAAGCATTCCCACGGTGTCGCAGATATTCTCCAGCTCATAGAGATTGTGGGAGGCTGCAATTACCGTTGATTCGGTTTCGGCAATATATTCAGCCAACACATTGCTTACTATGGTTCTTGCATTTGGGTCAAGCCCGTCGAAACTTTCGTCCAGAAGAAGGTATTTAGGTCTTGAAGATAGTCCTAATATCATAGCGGCCTGACGCTTCATTCCTTTGGAAAAATCACTGATTTTCTTATTAGGGTCGAGATTCAAAAGTTCAATAAGCTTTTGAAAGCTTTTATCGCTCCAATTGGGATAAAATCCGCAATAAAAGTTTCTCATAGTGATAAGATTTGCGTTAAAGTAATAAAAAGGGTCGTCTGTAACATAAAACAGCGAACGCTTTATTTGAGAATTATCAAAGGGATTTTGTCCCTTTCCGTTAATGTCAATCGAAATATTTCCGCTGTCAGCCTTGTAAAGACCCGAAACAATGTTCAGCAAGGTGGTTTTTCCTGCGCCGTTATATCCGATTAGCCCGTAAATAGAGCAATCGTTGACGGTCAGAGAAATATTGTTGAGCACTTGGGCTTTGCCAAAGCTTTTGGAAATATTATCCAAAACTATCATTCTTTATCCTCCTTATAGATTTGGTTGATAATTTCAATAGCTTCATCTTTTGTTATACCTGCCGATTTTGCCGACCGCAGCGCTTCAGTCAGATTTGTTTCGGCTTTTTTGAGTATTTGAGGGTTTCTTATCGCAGTATCGGCAATATAGCTTCCGCTTCCCAAAACCGAGATGATAACATTGTCGGCTTCTAATTCCGCAAAAACCTTTTTAATAGTGTTGATATTAAGGTTCATGGATGCCGAAAGATAACGCAATGACGGGAGCTTGTCCCCCGGCTTTAAAGCGCCGCTTGACACAAGCTCGAGAATTTGTGTTTTGATTTGCTCATAAATAGGAGTTCGGCTGGTATTGTCGATAATAAACATTTTTCACCTCAAAACAAAAGTGTGCTATTTGAACTAGCACACTTAATATATCATCTTTGTTTTTTCTTGTCAAGTGTTTTTTTGTTTGCGCGATATAAATATCTTGAAATATAGGTAAACGGCTGATATAATTAATTGAAAATACATATAAAAGGAACGATAAATATGGATTTTATGAATCTTGCTTCTCAGCGCTATTCGGTGAGAAAATTCGAAAACAAGCCCTTGGCTCAGAATGATATCGACCATATTCTTCAAGCAGGTCATCTTGCTCCCACAGGATGCAATTATCAGCCTCAAAGAATATTGGTTATAAACAGCGAAGCAGCTTTGGAAAAATTACGTAATTGCACAAAGTGCCATTTCGGAACCCAAACCGCTTTTCTTGTGTGCTATAATAAGGATGAATGCTGGACACGAAAATATGACGGTAAAACCTGCGGTGTTTCGGATGCCTGCATTGTTGCCACCCACATGATGCTTTCTGCATTTGAAATAGGGGTGGGCTCTACATGGGTAATGCATTTTGACCCCTTTGCTATGAGAGAAAGCTTTTCGATTCCCGAAAATATCGAGCCCGTGGCTCTCCTTGTAATGGGCTATCCTGCCTCCGACGCAAAGCCTCTCGACCTTCATTCTCAATACCGTCCTCTGGATGAGGTCGTTAAGTATAACGAATTTTAAAACAAAAGGGGCGCACAATGCGCCCCAACACAAACAGTTTACTACAATTATACGTAAAAGTCAATAGATTTTTGCAGATTATATTCGCACAATGACCATATTCTGCTATTTGAATAAAAAATATTTATGCAATTTGTATAAAATGTGTATTGAAAAAGGGCTTGATGTATGGTACTATATAGACACAGAAAGGGTGAGTCCAATGTATGAATAAGTTTCACCGTAAAAATCAAATTAACGGTGCATCACCTGATAAAGCAACAACGAGCAGTGGAGATAGAAAGCGAGAACAGTAACAAGAAAGTATTTTTGAGGTACACTCCAATGGCAATGTGAATTTTTTCTCACAAAAACGGCAATAACTCTTTTATAAAATCTATTAAACACCGAGTCAAATCTCGCTTGATATGACTGTAAGTTTTAATATAGATGGTAGTTTAAAAGAATCAACAAAAAAAGAGTAGCCGCAAATAAAAGAAAGAGAGGTTAATCAATGATGTTGGATATCAAGAATTCCAATAAATAACCCGTAGCTGTAACAAATAGATCAACAGCTACGGGTTATTTTTTTGTTTTTTTAAAGCGCGAAGTGAGTTGAT
>JAZSFY010000271.1:0-5233 GCA_045532415.1 Eubacteriales bacterium
CCGCCAGTGTTAACGGCGGCTGGGACGAAGACGGCGACGGTTTGGTTGACGAAGAATAAGATTATAAACGAGGCGGGAACCCCGCCTCGTTGACTTTTTATGAAGGTAATGGTATAATCAATATGAATATAAGAAAGGGCAGGTGCATGATGATATGGATGAGCAAAAAGTGGATTTAAAAGATATAATGCCTATTATAGAAGAGTGCCTTGCGTCCGGCGGAACTATGTCAATCAAGCCACGTGGCACAAGTATGCTGCCCTTGCTTAGAGAGGGTATAGACGAGGTTACTCTTGCACCTTTGCCTCAAAAGCTTAAGAAATATGACATTGTTCTTTATAAAAGAAAAAACGGTCAATATGTTCTTCACCGTATTGTAGGCATAAAGAATAATTATGATATTGTAGGGGATAATCAATTTGAAATTGAAAAGGTCGAGAAATCTCAAATAATTGGAATTGTCAGTTCGATTACACGTAGCGGAAAAACATTCGGCGTTGGTTCTAAAAAGTATAAATTTTATTGCCGCTTTTGGCATTATTCCAGATTTGTTCGCCGTGGTTATCATAATGCTGTTTTTATTGTTAAAAGGCTTAAAAAACAGTGAATTGCAAGATAAATTTGTGGTTTTTAATTCCCCGATTCTCTTGACATTTAGATATATGGGTGCTATAATTACGATGTATTTGTTTAATGGTGTATTATGCCGTTTGCAATTATCGCGGGGGAACTCGTTGCGACAAAGGATATTAACATGAGTAATAAAAACAATAAGAAAAATGAAGATTTTTTCGAGGTGGATTTAAAGCGCGTATGGGATGCTGTGTGGCATAGGATTTGGCTTGTTGCGATTGCGGCTGTGATTTGTGCCGCGTTGTTCCTTTCCTATACTGTGTTCTTTATGACACCTATGTATAAGTCCTCTACAATGTTCTATGTTAACAACAGCTCTATTTCCATAGGCGATACTGTGGATATTACCAACTCAGATATCGTTGCTTCTAAGAGCCTTGTTGCCACCTATATAGTAATTCTAAAATCCCGTTCCTGCTTAACAGATGTAATTGATTATGCAGATTTGGATTATGACGTATCTACCTTACGTGGAATGATTTCTGCTTCTGCTGTTAACGAAACCGAAGTATTCGAGGTTATAATCACAGGGCCAAATCCCGAGGAAAATAAAAAGATTGCCGATGCAATTGCATATATCCTTCCCAATCAGATTTCTGAAATAGTCGAAGGAACCTCTGCAAAGGTTGTTGACTATGCTATCGTTGCAACGGCACCTGCATCTCCCAACCGCACCAAAAATACCTTTTTGGGATTTGTGGTAGGCGTTGCCCTTTCGGTTGGCTTAATTGTATTGTTGGAAATATTTGATAATACTGTGCGCTCTGAGGAGGATATTGTTCAGCTTTCTTCTCTTCCTATTCTCGCGTCTGTGCCTGATATGTCTGCGCCCTCAAAGGGTAGCTATTATTACGACGGATACGTAAAGAAAAAAGGAAAGAAAAATGCAGAAAAGAATGCAGACGCTTCGAGGAAAACTGTCCTTGTTGGCGACGGTATAAGCTTTGCCGCTACCGAAGCATATAAGCTTCTCCGTACAAAAATCGAGTTTTCCTTTGCAGATGACAAAAAATGTCGAGTGTTGGGTGTTTCCAGTGCATTGGCAGGGGAAGGTAAGAGCTTATCATCGGTAAATCTTGCACATTCTCTTTCCCAGCTTGACAAACGTGTTCTTTTGGTTGACTGCGATATGCGTCGTCCTTCTTTGGCTACCAAGCTTAATCTCGAAAGAGTTCCCGGTCTTTCCAATTATCTTACCGGAAGAAATAGTGTTACCGAAATTATTCAAACCTGCGATGAGCAGTTTGAAACATCTGTGTTCCATGTTGTAGCAGCAGGTAGAATCCCTCCCAATCCTATTGAGCTTTTGAGCTCCAATAGAATGAAGGAGCTTCTTGATGCATTGCGTGAGCATTATGATTATATTATTCTCGACCTTCCTCCTGTAGGCGAGGTAAGTGATGCTATCGTTGCTGCAGATTTGGTCGACGGAATTTTGATGGTGGTTTGCCAAAACTACTGTACAAGAAAGTCCTTCTCTCATGCTGTTGACCAGTTTGATTTTGTAGAATCTCGCATTTTGGGCGTTGTGCTTAACCGTGTTTCTGAAAACGGAAAGAGATACGGATATAAATACGGCAAGCGTTATTATAAAAAGTATTATGGTTATTCCTCATATTCTTCTGCACCAAAAGAAGATTAGTTTTTGTTCTTTGTGAATGATATGTTTGACGGTGAAAATATGGTTTTTGATTTCCATACACACATACTTCCCTCAATAGATGACGGAAGCCGATCTGTAGAGATGTCTATAGAAATGTTGAAAACCGAGTTTTTGCAGGGAATAAGAACTGTGGTTTTGACTCCGCATTTTTATGCTAACCATGATTCACCCGTGGAATTTCTCCGTCGCCGCGAGCGTGCGTTTTCCAAACTTATGTCGGCAGTTGAGGATATGAACGATATTCCAAAAATGCTGATAGGCGCAGAGGTTCATTATTTTGAAGGGATTAGCGATTGTGAAAGCCTTGATGGGTTGGCTATTGAGCAAACAAATGCTATCCTGGTAGAAATGCCTATGAGAAAATGGACCGACCGAATGCTTTATGAGCTTGAAGGTATTTATCAAAAACGCAAGCTTCAACCGATAATAGCTCATGTGGATCGTTATATGGGCTGTTTTAAGACAAACGGTGTAATAGAAAGTCTTTGCGATCTTCCTGTAATAGTTCAAGCGAACGCAAGCTTTTTTATAAATCGTTTGTCCAGACGTTTGGCTTTAAAGCTGTTATCTCAACATAAAATTCAGTTCCTTGGCTCTGACTGCCACAATGTTACCGAAAGAGTGCCTAATCTTGGCAATGCTGTTGAGATTATACTTTCTGCTTTAGGTCAAGATCCGATTGGATATATCAATTCTAACGAAAATAATATTTTTGTAAAATAAATCTCTTAAAAGGAGTGTTTATATAATGAAAAAGATTCTTTCTGTATTACTTTCTTTGGTTATGGTTTTGATGCCTCTTGCCATTGTTGCATCTGCATCGAATTTTGTGCCCAGCATTGGCTATAAGCCTGCTCCCGACATTAACAATAATCCTAATGGCAATATCATCATAACCTCTGTTGAAGAAGCACCTACTACAACAAAGATTCCTCGTGCTGTTGCAGACGATCTTCTTGCTAAGTATGCTATTGTTTCCGATTCCAGCTTCAAGCTTTCCTCTTGGAATGACGATCTTAATAAGTCTGTTGCAGAGGTTCTCGGTGAGCAATATGATGCAGATTCTCTTGTTATCAGAGAATTCTTCAATGTCTATTCTTATGATGAATCCATTAATGATTATATTGAGGTTGACGGTCAATCTGTTACTTTGGAATTTGACATAGACCTTGGCGGAAAGCCTTTGTTCGTTCTCATTTGCTATGATGATCAGTGGCATTTTTCTCAGGTTGTTGAAAACGGAAACGGCGCAGCTACCATTTCCTTCGCTATTGCTGCAAAAGCAGACGGTGAATCTGTTGCTATATCCTTTGAGGAATTCGGACATGTAGCAATGTTGGTTCCTGTTGATGGATATGATGATGGTGAAAGCGGCGGTACTCCCGGCGATGACACTTCTGACGATGACGCTACAAGCGGCGACACCTCTGATGATGTAACTTCAGAAGATGACGTATCCGGCGGCGATGCTTCCGAAGATGATGCATCTTCCGATGCTTCCAAAGACGATGCATCTGACGATACACCTCAAACCGGCGACTCCTCTGACAAGACAATTTGGATGTTTGTAATGTTCGCTGCGCTTGCTGCGATTGTGGCTTTGGTTGTTGCTAACAGAGAAAGCTTTAAGCTTAAAAGTAACTAAATATTTGACGAGCCAATAGGGGGTAGGTCATGCTTAAACGTTTCGGGAAGAAAAGAATTGTCCTGACCGTTACTATCTTATTGTTGTTGCTTGTTGTTATTTACAGTGGGCTTCAGTTATTAAAGCCCACTGTTTTTGATTCAGGAGAGGAATCAACTGATACAAAGACGATTGAGCGAGATAATAAGAAATATTTTCCCCGTCAGGATATTAATGTATTTTTAATAATGGGTATTGATAAGCTAGGCAAGGTAGAATCAAGCGGTTCATACAGAAACAGCGGAGCTTGTGACGTTGTTGCCTTGGCTATATTCGATGAATCCGATAAATCCTATCGCATTCTCTGTCTAAACAGAGATTTGATGTTAAAAATGCCTGTGCTTGGTGTTGGCGGTAAAAAAGCAGGAAGCGTTACACAACAGCTAGCACTTGCACACACCTATGGCGAAGGCTTGAAGGATAGCTGCGAGAATGTTAAAACAACTGTTTCCGATTTTTTGTATGGATTGGAAATTGATTATTATGTTTCTTTAAATATGGACGCAATCGGCATTTTAAATGATTCGGTTGGCGGAGTAAGGGTTAATGTGACGGATGACTTTTCGGCAGTTGATCCGACTATAAAAAAAGGCGAAATGCTCCTCAATGCCCAGCAAGCCTTGACATTTGTTCAAACACGTAAGGGTGTTGGCGATGAAATGAACCTTTCGCGTATGGAACGTCACAAGGAGTATATGAACGGCTTTTTTGAGGCATTGGGAACGAAATTGGACTCAAATAGCAAATTCGCAATTTCGGCAATGAAGAACGTTTCCGATTATATGGTAACCGATTGCTCACCTGAGGTTTTGGGAACATTTGCCAGCAGATATTCCGATTATGTTCTAAAAGAAATAGTAACGGTCGAGGGTATAAACTCTGTCGGCGATGGATATATGGAATTTTATCCTGACGAAGAAAAGCTTGACTCATTGATATTAAGACTTTTTTACGAAGAAAAGAAATGATGAGGTAATTAAATATGTCGCTTTTTGAAAATAAAACACTTATGATAACCGGTGGTACAGGTTCCTTTGGTAATGCTGTACTTAATAGATTTTTGCAGACTGATATCGGTGAAATCCGTGTGCTTTCCCGTGATGAGAAGAAGCAGGACGATATGCGCCATGAATTTCAGGCAAAGATGCCGGAGGTTGCGGAGAAGATCAGCTTTTACATTGGAGATGTCCGCGATTTACAGTCGGTCAAAAACGCCATGCACGGTGTGAAGTCGGAGGCCAAGCGGTCTTAGG
>JAZSFY010000341.1:0-5266 GCA_045532415.1 Eubacteriales bacterium
TTGTGAGCCGAATCACAGCAAAGGTCTGCCCCTAAATCCATTGGATGAGCCGAGGTCGGCAGAAATTTTAAATATGCCCCGTGGGCGTTATCCACAAGGAAAAGGGCATTATATTTCTTGCAAAGCTCCGAAATTCCCTTAATATCCGCCATGCTCCCAAGATAATCGGGAGATGTTAGATAAACAACAAGATTTCTTTCTTTATTTTGAGAAAGAAGGGATTCAAGCTCCAATAAATCCATGTCACAGGAAAGATAGCTATCCTTGGGATAAAGCCAGCTTACCTCAACATCAAGGAGAGCAACCGCCGAAAGAAAAGCCTTGTGAGCATTTCTTCCTGCGATGAACAATGGGTTTTCGCCCCAAATTTTGGCAAGATAAACCATGGCGCGTATAGCAAGAGAGGAGCCCTCGGCGGAATAAAGAGTCCTGCACCCGAAAAGTTGGGATGCATTATTTTCGCTTTCGCCGATAATTCCGTTCCCTTGAAAAAGGCTGTCTGCGCCGTTTATCTCGGTAATATCAAATTCCTCAAAGCCCAAAAGACCTTTGCCCTTATGTCCCGGCATGTGAAGTCTTTTTGGGGATTTTTTTATATAAGCTTCAACAAAATCACAAATAGGTGTGTTCATTTATACATCGCCCAATGCCTTAGCAACCGCAACCATAATGGCACATTCCATTCTCTTGCGGAAAAGCTTGCAGCCATATTCATAAATACCTCTGACCGAGCCTGTGGCATGATATGCGTTAGCGGCACAACCGCCCGAGCAATAAAGCTTTGCCCAGCAATCGGCACAGTCGGGACGTGCATAAACGTTACATTGAGCAAATTCCTGCTGAATTTCGGTGTTGTCAACACCATTCCAAATGTCGCCGAGCTTGAATTTCTCGTCGCCTACAAATTGGTGGCAGGGGTAAAGGTCGCCCCAAGGGGTAACCGCCATATATTCGGTACCCGAGCCGCAGCCCGAAATTGGTTTATAAATACAAGGACCACCCGAAAGGTCAATCATATAGTGATAGAAGGTAAAGGGCTTACCTGCCTTTTCTCTTTCAAGCATCAATTCAGCCAATTTTTCATATTGGTCGAGAACAATGGGAAGGTCTGCCTCGGTAAGCTCGCCCTCGTCACCCTTACTGCAAACAACAGGCTCCATACTAAGCTCGTTAAAGCCGAGGTCAAGCATTGTTTGAATATCCTTTAAGAAATCGGGGTTTGCATGGGTAAATGTACCCCTCATGTAATAATTTTTGCCGCCGCGGGCATTTACAAGCTTTTGGAATTTGGGAACGATTCTGTCCCAGCTTCCTCTGCCCGAATAGTCAACACGGAAGCGGTCGTGAATCTCTTTTCTGCCGTCAAGGCTGAGAACAACATTGCTCATTTCTCTGTTTGCAAAATCGATAACATCGTCATCAATAAGCAAACCGTTGGTTGTGAGAGTAAAGCGGAAATTCTTGTTATGCTTCTTTTCAATTTCTCTTGCATAGGCAACAAGCTGTTTTACAACCTCAAAATTCATCAAGGGCTCGCCGCCGAAAAAGTCCACCTCAAGATTGCGCCTTGTGCCCGAATTTTCCACAAGGAAATCCAAGGCACGCTTGCCAACCTCAAGTGACATAATAGCTCTTTCGCCGTGATATTTACCCTGACTTGCAAAGCAATAGGAGCAATTCAAATTACAGGTGTGGGCAATATGAAGGCAGAGGGCTTTAACAACGCCTGCTGTCTTTGCCTTTAATTCACCTGCCATAGGCTTGAATGTATCTTCAACAAAAAGCTTGCCCGATTCCTTTAATTCAAGAATCTGGTCATAGCATTCGTCTATGTCATTATCTGTTATATCAGAATTGTCCTTATATTTATCCCTAATCGTTTTGATAACCGATGCTCTGTCATTATCCTCAAAAAGAGAAATAATATCATAAGCCACGTCGTCCACAGCATGAACCGAGCCCGAGCAGATGTCCAAAACAATGTTATATCCGTTTAATTTATACTGATGTATCATATTACTGATTCCTTTTACTGAAAAAGTGCCGCCAAATGCGGCGGCACTTCCTTGATTAACAATTATTTGTTTTCAGCCTTGTTTTCGCACTGCTGATTTGCGATACCGCAGCTTGTTTTGCAAGCAGACTGGCAGGATGTCTGGCATTCGCCGCAGCCGCCCTTCTTAGCGCTTTCGCAAAGATTACGTGTTTCGATTGTCTTAATATGTTTCATTTTCTATACCTCCAAAAGCAAGGGAATTTTTTATAATTATACACCAACTATTGATTTAAGTCAACAGTATTTGAAAACTTTTATTGATTATCTTCATACTCGCTTGCCTTGGGCATGTGAGCATTTGCAGGGCGGTGGTTCTTTCTCTTAACCGAAACAACCGCCGCGGCAATAACGCCGGCAAAGGTTATTCCAACAAAAGCATAAATCAAAACGTCACCGAAATTGATGTTAATATCAAGCCTGCTGCTTGTGTCGATACCGTTGGAAACCTCTGTCGATACCTCCTGTGATTGCTCGTCCTGAGAAGCTTCTTCCTCAGGCTCTTCCTCAACGGGAGGAACAAACTGACCGTTATCCTCCTTAACCAAAGCCGAAAACTTACACAAGTCATCAAATTCTCGCATAATCTTAGACCTAGCATTACTTTCCCCAAAGGCATTGGAGATTCCGTCCCGCAATTCTGCCGCCTGCTCCTTGGTTAAGGGAGCCTCATCAAGAGAATTAACGGCATTGTTTATAAGTGTAGAAGCCGACATAGCGGTCTTTCCGTCGCAGGCGTTATATTTATAAACAATAGAATCGTTTATCTGTGTTTTTGCATATTCAAGCAATGCCTTCATAACGTCCTTGCTTTCTCCCAAGGGAGAAGCCGAGCTTCCGTTAAGGACATTATCCCTCAATGCAACATTATAATTCTGAGCGAAGAAATCCGAAAGGCTTTCAAAAATGAAGCCCTCTGCTCCTGCAGAGCGAGAATCCTTAACAGCGCTTTGGTATGCATCGCCATTCAAGGAAAATGATGTTTCAAGAGCTGTGAACAAATGAGCCGAATCCTCAAGCTTCTTTGCAAAATAACCGGTCTTATCCTTTACTATTCCGTCATAATAGGAAACATCGGAAAGGAAATTGTTTTCCTCGGCATCTGCTTCCATAAACGAAACAGTCAAGCCGTCAAACCAGCCGTTTTCAACCCAGCCGATTGCATCCTGCATAAAGAAATGGTCGGTTGCATCTCTTTCGGCAACAGCAAGGAGAGTTATATCGCTTCGCTTTTCTCTTACAACATCCGAAACAGCCTTTGCAAGGTCGTTTACCAAGCCTGTTTTAAATGCAACCCATTTGTCCCAATATTTGGATTTCTGCAATTGGGTCTTAAGGCTGTCCAATTCGGCAACCGAAATCTTTTCCTGTGCCGCGAAAAGCTGTAATGTGTTGGAATCATAGCCCAAATCGGTTTTTTCGTTGAATTTGGGGTATCTGAGATAATCCAGCATCACGGTATCAAGGTCGTAATGTGTTATAATATATTCCACATACTGAACAAAATATGCTTGAAATTCCTTGGATGCAGGAGAGAAATATTTATTGGAAATGCCTGCTTCTCCGCTGTTTGTTCTGCTCAGCCAATTAGGAGAAGCGATAGATGCAAATTCGTTATAATATGCTTCGATGCAAAGACCGAGGGCAATTCCCTCCTCCTTACAAACGTCAACAAAGCCCTTTAAAACATCATAATCGCGGAAACGTCCGTCTGTCTGGAATCTGCTGTTTTCGGGCATTTTGATAAATGTGCCGTAGCCGTTGGAAACACGGAGAATAATAGTATTCAAGCCTGCCGCCTTGGCTTTCGCCACGGTCTGGCGGACGGCATCCTCGTTGGTTTCAAAGGGAACATGAAAGGCGCCCCTTAATTCATAAAAATGGTTGTCAACCGTATAATTTGCAACAGCATTTTCAAGGGAAACAAGCAAGCCCGAAAGCTTACGGAAGCCGTTTATGCTGTCCACATCCTCCTCTGCCTCCTTAATAGCCTTTTCAAGAGAAGCATAATCAACAAAGGCATATTCCTTTTTTGTCTTTTCCAAGGCATCCTTTGCAGCTTGAACAGCAAGCCTTGCCGAACGGGAAAGCATTTCGGTTTGGAAATTAAAGGTCGCCTTGTCCTCCTCGATTTTACATTCCGCACCGATTATGCCATGTGCAACAAGAAGCTTTCTGTCCTCCTCGTTGGTTGCAGAAACAACAAAGCCGCCCTTGGGTGCAGAAGCATTTTCACCTCTTGCCACAACAACGCCCTCGGCATTAACCGCAACCTTATAGGTATAATCTCTGTAATCGGTATTTTGAAATTCCGAAAGGATATATTCATTATTGGATTTTTCCACCAAAAAGCTTTTTGTAAAATAAGGCTCGAAATTACCGTAATAGTCACGGACAAAAAGCCTGTGAGAATAAGGGTCATAGAAAACTGTTTTGCCCTCATAAACATTTTCATAAAGCCAATCGGCGTTTTCGCCCTCTGCGGAAATAACCATACCGCCATCGGGAACTTCAATATTACCGTTGTTGTCCTGACTTCTGATTATATCGGTAATAGTACCCGAGGAATCCACAACAACGTTAAAGCCCCATTGATTGTTGCCGATAGTTTCAACACCTGTATAAATAACAGTCATTCCTGCCTGTCTTGTTATGTTTTCGCCGTCAATGTAAATCCATTCTCTACCCTCAGCCGAAGGCACCAGCAGTGAGCAGGGCAAAGCCATAGCCAAAACCAAAAGCATTATTAATATTTTTCTGAAAATTCTCATAAATCTTCACCTATAAACAGTTGATGTAAATACCTATTCAATATATTCTAGTATATTTTGACGAAAAATGCAATACAAAATAAAAAGTTATTTGCAGAATAAAAAAATTCCAAAAAAGGTATTGCAATTTATAAATCTTCGTGATATACTGTGGATTGTGAGATATTGGGGTTAACCGCCCCTTGATTATATGAAAGAGAGGATATTTAAAATGAAGCAGGGTCTCCATCCCGATTACAAGACCACCACTATTAAGTGTGCTTGTGGCGCTGAATATGTTACCAAGTCCGTTAAGGATAACGTTAAGGTCGATATTTGCTCTAAATGCCATCCGTTCTTCACCGGTAAGCAGAAGCTTGTTGATGCAGGCGGACGTGTTGACAGATTTAACAAACGTTACAATCTCTCAAAATAATTTTTCTAAAAACATAATGGTGGTACA
>JAZSFY010000031.1:0-2361 GCA_045532415.1 Eubacteriales bacterium
GGGAATGGCAAACGAGCAGTTGTATATGACGTTGGAAAAAGCGGCATCGGCGGAATTTGAGGAGCGCAACTCGGTCTTTATCGGGCATGCTGCACCTATCAAAAACGAGCAGGAAGCCATGGCGTTTATCAAGCAAAAGCAAAGGGAATATGCGGATGCCACCCACAATGTATGGGCGTATCTGCTGGAAGGCGGTATTGTGGCAAGGTACAGCGATGACGGTGAACCGCAGGGAACTGCGGGCGTACCCGTGCTGGAATGCATGCGCAAATCGGGTGCTACGGATATGGTCGTGGTGGTTACGCGCTATTTTGGCGGCATTCTGCTGGGCGCGGGCGGACTTGTCAGAGCATATTCGCATTCTGCGCGCATTGCCATGGATGCTGCGCATATCATTACGTATTATAAGTACGGGGAATATCGTAAGCTTCGCCGTTTACGGTTTGGGTAAAGGTAACCTCATGAACCGAACCTTTGATTGTGAAAGAAGCGGTAAACCAACCATGATAGGAAGGTACTGTTACGGTTTCTTCACCGATTTGAGCGGTAACGGAAGCATTTTCAGCACAGGTACCTATCATAATAAAGGTGGGTTTTTCATAAGCATAACGGGTATAAAGCAATTTTACCGCATCCTCCGGAATATCGTCATCCGTAGATTCATCGGATGCCACCGAAACAAAGCTTTCTTCCGAGCTTTCTGAAATTTCCGTTGCTTCCAAAGACGAAGAAGCTTCACTGCTTTCATTTTCGCCGCTGCAACCTGCAAGAACTACGGTTAAAAGCAACATAAGCAGAGCAATTGTTAAAAGTATCTTTTTCATTTTGTCCTCCGATTTATTTGATTTTACCCAAATCCCCTGTTGTTATCAGGTTTTCGGTATTGTATACGATAAGAACTCCGTCGGCGTTATAGTTTTCAGCCATAGCCGAAATTGCGGTGACGGTATGGAGATTTACTGCGATTATATCAAACTCGTTTGCCAAAAAGGGTATCAAGCAATTGGCAAAGGAATCTTTAGCTACAATCAAGGTTTCACGGTTTTCTCCCGGTTTTGTTATTGTGGTAACATTATGAGTTCCGTCAAGAAAAACCGAATATTTATCGTTGGTTCCAAGAAAATCTCGGTTATATAAGCCGTCAAGCTTTTCCCCGTCAACCATAATTTCATATTGGGTTTCGTTATCAAGATGCCAAATTTCCAAATTATCCTTTTCATAAAATGGGAAATTCCCCCTAGAAGCGGTAGTGCCCGAAAAATCCGAGATTGTTTCTATTTCAAATCGGCTTATGGGAATAATTTTGTCCTCTTTGCCAAAGGATTTCATTATTTCGCAATAGGTGTAATATGCCCCTAAGGTTGTCCAATGGTGGTCGGTTTTATAATAAACGTATTCGCCTTGCTCGTATTTGGGGCGAAGAAGGGACAAAACGTCGATATAACCCGATTTTTCGGTGAAAACTTGGTTCATCAAATCAAAAACCAAATCCCCGTCGGGGCGGTTATAATTAAATGCCGAATCGGCAATATCTATGGTTCTCGGCGGGATAACCGTCACAAGAGGTATATCCAAGCCCTTTCCGAATTTTTCGATATTTTCCAATTGGGCTTTTACCGTTTCGGAATATATTCTATCGGTGTCCTCGGTTATTTCGAGAATGGATTTATAGGAATTGAAATTTTTCACAGCCAATTGACCGTTATCTCCGTAAAGCACACCGTTATTCTCGCCCTTAAGAAACGCCAATTCGGTTCCGCTTTTGATTTTCACAAACAAATCGCGAAGGGGAAATTGGTCGGCAAAATAAACGGTTGCATCGGTTGAAAACTTACCCGAAAGCAGATTTTCTTTGTTAAATTCGGGCGCTTGGGCGAGGGTTCGGTTTTCCTGTTGGGAAAAATCTCTGTCGGGCAAAATTACAAACGCAACAGACAGCGAAAGCAATATTACGCAAAAGGAGATTACGGTTATTAAATCTGAATGTTTTTTCATAACTTCATCTCCTTAGAATATGTAATAAAGGAAGGGCGAAAAGGTGTTATCCACCATATATGCCACGCAAACCAAAAATACCAAAACCGTAAAAATCGGAGTTAATCCGCTTACAAATTCAAAGCGTTCTTTTGCCCTTTCAAAAAGCTTTTTGGGGTAGGGCGTGCAAGCCAAAGCGCAAACCAAGATAAAGGGTAAAAATCTTAAAAATTCATAAAGCACGTCCATATTTATAAAATCTGCGTTGATACCGATTAAATTCTTTGCGGAATCAAAAATTGCGTTCAAATCGGTATGGAAGAATATCATCCAACCAAACCCGATTATTACAAGAGAATAGATTCTTGCCAAAGGAATACATTTTTG
>JAZSFY010000339.1:0-5836 GCA_045532415.1 Eubacteriales bacterium
TCATCAACCAAGGTAAGATTGAAGTTGGCATAAACCTTTTTGCCGAAATGTGTATGTCTGCCTCCCCAATTGGAATGGAGAGGAGGCTCGATATAGCATCCCTCGCCTATTTCGGCAAACATTGATTTAAGCAATTCTTCCCTTTTCTCCAATTCAAGAGGACGGGTTGCATTAAAATCATAAAGCTTTTCAAGGCATTGAAGCTGTTCTGCCATTATAGATTCATCCATAGGAAGATAAAGGTCGCCCGAATGCATCTTTTCCTTTTGGCTCATTTTTATTCACCTATCATTTCAGATGCGGCAATCATAATGCCAAGCTTTCCGCTTTCGTAGGTCAAGCCGCCCTGCATATAAACAATATAAGGCTCACGGAGAGGCGCATCGGCAGAAAGCTCGATAGAGCTGCCTTGAGTAAAAGCACCTGCCGCCATAACGACAGAATCGTTATATCCGGGCATTTCCCAGCCCTCGGGTGTTACGAAGCTGTCAACAGGAGAGCCCTTTTGGATACCGCCGCAGAATTTAAGTACATTTTCGGCATTGTGAAGATAGATTGTCTGAATAATGTCGCTTCGCTTTTCCTTTGATGAAGGAGCACATTCAAATCCCAGCTTTTCAAACATAGCTGCCGCAAAATGAGCAGTCTTGATTGCCTGAGCAGTTATATGAGGAGCAAAGAAAAGCCCCTTTATCATAGGCTTGGTTGCGCCCATGGATGCGCCTGCTTCAAGTCCGATACCCGGAACTGTTAAGCGGTAGGATGCAAGGTCAACTGCGCGCTGTGTTCCCACTATATATCCGCCTGTTTCGGCGATACCGCCGCCTGCATTTTTGATAAGAGAGCCCACCAAAAGGTCGCCCTTGGGTTCTTCGGCTTCACAAAATTCGCCATAGCAGTTATCTACAACAAGGTAAACACCCTCAAATTCACGAACCAAGTCGAACAATTCGTTAATTTCCTTTACAGTAAGGGTTCTGCGGTCACCATAGCCCTTAGAACGTTGAACAAAAACAACCTTGATAGATTTATCGGATTCCAATGCTTTTTTAATCTCGGGGAGATTAAGGGTCTTTCCGTCTACCAAATCAATATCGCGGTATTTAACCCCATATTCAATCAGGCTTCCGTCGCCGTTATTACAGCTTCCGCCCAAGCCGATTACATTATCGAGAGTATCATAAGGCTTTCCGCTTGCAGAAAGCATTGTATCATTAGGACGCAGTAAGCCATATAACGCAATGGCAAGAGCATGAGTTCCCGAAATAATCTGAGAACGGGCAAAGCCTGCCTCCTTGCCGAAAGCCTGAGCAAACATTTTGTCGCACAAATCTCTGCCGTCATCGTTATAGCCATAACCGCAGGTGGGAGCAAAATGGCGCTCTGCAAGGTGGTTTTCGCGGAATATGGACATAACCTTTTCGGTATTTTTAAAGCTTATTTTGTCGATTTCGGCAAAAACCTCAAAAAGCTCCTTTTCACATTCCTCTGCTAATTTTAAAATCTTTTCACTAAACATATTACACTATTATTCCATTCCGTTTTCAATAAATGCCTTAAGCAATTCCATACAAGCATTAAGGTCGTCGATATCAATGGTTTCGACTGGGGTATGAACATATCTTGTAGGGAGAGAAATACAGCAAGCATGGGCGCCTGCGCCTGCAACCTGCATTGCCGAGGTGTCGGTGCCCCCTGCCAAAAGAACCTCGTATTGATATTTGATTTTATTATCCTTTGCCAATTGGGTTAATCTGTCAACCATTTTGGGAGAGCAGATAACCGAGCTGTCCTTAATTTTAATTGCCGCACCGTCGCCTAATTTAACGGTAAGGTGATTGGGGTTACCGCAGGCAGGGGCAGGTGTTACATCAAGGGCGATTGCATAATCAGGCATAACCGTAAATGAAGAAGGCTTTGCACCTCTGCATCCAACCTCCTCCTGAACAGTAAATACAAAATAGGTATCATAGGCAGGAGTGTTGCAATTTAATGCACAATATGCCGAAATGGCACAGCCTACTCTATCATCAAATGCCTTTGAAGCATATCTTTTGCTTGAAAGCTTTTTTATATAAGGAGAAACAGCGCAAACATCGCCAACAGTAACCTTACGCTTTGCCTTTGAAGCAGAGTCACAGCCTATATCAACAAAAAGCTTGCTATTGTCTATTTCGCTTGACTTGGTGCCGTCCTCAACAACAAGGATACCCACGTTGCCGTCAATAAAGCGAACCTCATGATAGCAGGATGCAACAGGATTTATACCGCCGATAGGTGCAACACGGAGCATACCGTTTTCCTCGATATTTGTTACCATAAAGCCGATTTCATCCATGTGTGCGGCAATCATAAGCTTTTTTGAGCTATCCTTACCCTTTTTGAATGCAATAACGTTGCCCATGGCATCAATTTCAAAGCTGTCAACCTTATCCTTAAGGTCGCCAACTATTGTAGACATCAAATCGCCCTCAAAGCCAGAAACAGAAAAGGCATTTTGGTATTTCTTTAATATATTTAACATAAGTCAAGACTCCTTTCGTTTATAGCCGCAGCAAGGTCTGCAACAGCTTCCATATCCGACATGGCAAGAACATTGGATTGAGAATGGATATATCTTGCAGGAGCGCTTATTGCAAGAACCTTTGCACCAGAGGCTCCTCTTTGATAGATGCCTGCCTCGTTACCGCCTGCAATGACATTTTTATATTGCCATTTAATTCCCTTCTCCTCTGCGGCAACAACCGCTTCGTTTAAAAAGGATTTACCGTAAATTGTCATTCCGTCCATTAACGACAATACAGCGCCTTCTCCCAAGGAGCAGGCACATCTTGATTTAGGCACACCTGCAATATCCCCTGCTGTTGTTGTTTCCAATGCTATTACAACATCGGGACGTAAGCGGAAGGAGATTTCCTTTGCGCCGTCACAGCCGATTTCCTCGCAGGTATTAAAGGCAAAATAGGTATCATATTCAAGGGCGCTGTTTATCATATCAACCAAAATAGCGCAGCCGAATCGGTCATCCAATGCCTTAGAGCATACCAACCCGTCGCCAAATTCTTGGTAATTAGGCTCGAAAACAGCGCAATCTCCGACATTGATATACTTTAGTGCAGTTTCTTTGTCCCCTGCACCGATATCTATATGCATTTCGGAGATAGGCTCGCATTTGCCTCTTTCCTCAGGTGTTTGAATATGAACCGACTTGGAGGCAATAACACCGTTAATATTACTTTCGCAGAAGCGTATGCGTTTTCCGCTTACAACCCTGCGGTCGAATCCTCCGACAGCATCAAACCAGGCATAGCCCTCATCGTCAATATATTTTACCATAAAGCCCACTTCATCCATGTGAGCCGAAAAAAGAACCTTTTTATTTCTTCTTTGACTGCCCTTTTTGAAAACAAGAAGGTTTCCCATAGGGTCGCATTCATATTCACAGCCCGAATCCTTAATGTCCTCTATAATGGCATTTCTAACATCATCCTCCATACCTGAAGGACCGAGTATATCGCAATATTTTTTAAGAAGCTCTTTCATACTCATCCTCCTTAAAGAGAAGCTAAAACAGCAGACAAAAGCTTGGAAACGGTCAATGCATCGTTCATATTAACTATTTCGCTCATTGTATGCATATTCTTCAAGGGAATAGAAACTAAAAATGTAGGTATTCCCGAGCGAGTTGTTTGGACAGCGTTGGAATTTGTACCTGTTCTGCCGGGAGCCGCCGCAAGCTGATAGGGCAAGCCTTCCCTTTCGGCAACAGATATTGCAAATTTTGTAAAGGCACGATTGGTTTGAGGAGAGAAGCATATTTCACATCCCTTGCCTGCCTTTGTTCCTTCTCTTGTTTTGGGAGCACCGGGAACGAAAGCATGGGTTACATCAACAACAATCGCCTTTTGAGGATTTAAACGGTAGGCTGTGGTCATTGCGCCCTTATATCCCGTTTCCTCTCCTCCTGAGAACTGAAATGCAATATCAACATTCAGTTGGGATTTATCAATCATCATTAAAGCACGAAGTATTGAAGCGGCACACAATCTATCATCAAAGCCTGCGCCTGCAAGGTTATCCCCCAAAAGTCTTTGAAGCTTACAGGGAAATCCAACAGATGTGCCCACGCGAACGATTTTTTCCAATTCCTCTAAGGAAAGACCTGTATCAATACAAAGGTCGGTTACCTCGATTTTCTTTTCGCTTTCTCCCGGCTTTTGAAGATGAGGAGGTGTTGAAGCAAAAATGCCCTTAATGGTTTTCTTTCCATAAATGTTAACCTCAGCCGAGGGCAAAATCTTGCCTGCGATACCGCCGATAGGAGCCACGCGGAGAAATCCACCCTTGCAAAGCTCGGTTACTACAAATCCAACTGTATCAAGGTGAGCATCGCAAAGTACCAAGGGAGCATTTTCCTTACTGCAGCGAAGTATACCGTAAAAGCTTCCTACCGAGGTAGTTCCCATTTCGTCGAAAAGCTTTAACGAATCGATATAATTTTTCAAATCCTCAAACGCCATATCCTCAAATCCCGAAACGGCAGGATATTTTGTTAAATTTTCAACAAGAGTATATAGCTTTTCCATATATCCTCCTTATAACGAATTAACGATTTCCTTAAATACATTGCCTCTTTCGGCAAAATTACGGAACATATCAAAGCTTGCAGAGGCAGGTGTAAGCACAATGCTGTCACCCGAAACAGCCTTTGAGCTTGCAAGGCTGACAGCCTCATTAAAATCGGAAACTATTTCATAATCCTTAAATCCCGATTCGTCAAGAGCCTTTGCGATTTTCTTAGCAGTTGCACCGCAAAGAACGGCAAACTTAACCTTTCTTACAAATAATTCTCCCAATGGCTCGTAAGGGATATTTTTGTCATATCCGCCCGAAATTGCGATAACCGGAGTTTTAAAGGATTCAAGGCAGGCTTTTGTACGGGACGGGCTTGAATCTATGGAGGAATTATAATATTTAATTCCGTCCTTTTCTCTTACAAATTCGATTCTATGCTCAACACCGCCAAATTCTCTTGCAACCTTTAAAAGAGCCTCCACAGAAACATAATCGCGTACAGCAGAATATGCCTCGGAATAGTTATAGCGGTTGTGTCTGCCTACAATTTTAATTTCGTAATCGGGAACTAAAAGTGTATCGCCGTCCATAATTCCTTCTTCGGTAAAATAAATACCGTTTGTTTTTACTTTACCCGAAATTGTACGGAGGATACCCTTTGCCTCAGCCGAAAATTCATCAAAATATTGGTCATCCTCATTTAAAACCAAAACAGAATCGGAGCCTTGGAAGGAGAAAATACGTTTTTTCGCATCAACATATTCTCTCATATTTATATGCCAATCGAGATGATTGGGTGCAACATTTGTTACAACAGCAATATCAGGGCTTTGGGAAAGCTTCATCAACTGAAATGAGGAAAGCTCTACAACCGCAAAATCATCCTCTTTAATGTCATCAAGGGTTGCAAAAAGGTTTACGCCGATATTACCGCCAAGCCATGCCTTATGTCCTTCGGCAGAAAGAAGCTTTGCAATTAATGTTGTTGTAGTAGTCTTGCCGTCGCTTCCTGTTACTGCAATCTTTTTACAGGGACAAAGACGGAAAAACTCCTCCATTTCGCTTGTAACTCTTGTGCCGTTCCTTCTTGCTTCATCAAGACCTTCAAGGTCGGGACGTACCGCGGGAGAAAGGAAAAGGATAGCCTCGTGGATATTATCCAGATAATTCTCACCCATAATAAATTCAACACCTTGAGAAACAAGGTCGGAATAAAAATCACGGTTTGAAATATCGTTCTTATCTCTGACGAAGTCGGAGG
>JAZSFY010000002.1:0-2096 GCA_045532415.1 Eubacteriales bacterium
ATGAAGCGTTCATGAGTTCCTTCGCCTATTAAGCCGCTTTCGTCAAAGGCTTGAACCTTCAAGGTGAATTTTCTGCCGTCCTGCTCAACAAGCTCGGCTGTGGCAGAAACATTCATGCCAACGGGAGTTGCCGAAAGATGCTTTACGTTAAGGAGAGTTCCAACGGTGGTTTCGCCCTCGTTTAAAAGCTCTTTTAACGCTTCGCAAGCCGCCTTTTCCATTAAAGCGAGCATCGCAGGAGTTGCATACACCTTCAAGCTTCCGCTTCCAACGGAAAGAGCTGTGTTTTGTTCGGTTACGATTTCGGTTACTGTTGCTTTAATGCTCATTTTACTGCCTTCTTTTCTTTATGAAATATGCAACTACACCCAATACCAACGCACCCATGATACCGCCTACGATTATAGATGCCATTGTTTTGGATGCTGAATTATCAACAGGCTGTTTTGATGTAGATGCCGCACTATTGTTAGGTGTTTGAGAGGTATTAACATTATTGCCGTTGAACACCATAAGCTCATCGAGAATATTGACATATTTGGTTATTTCTGTCAAATAGGGAGTTTCCTCTGCCAAAGCTCTCTTAAGCTTAGCCTGGTACATAATAACACCGTTTCTGTTATTGTCCTCCTGTGTCAAGGTATATCTATAATCCTGTACCTTTTGGGCATAAGCATTATAATATTCCAAATCGGGGGACATTACCTTAATTTCGTTAATCTCAGCACCCTTAAGCTTATCTCCTACTGCAACGCTTTTCTTTTGTGTGAAAGCGATATAACGTCCTGTAGAAGGCTTATCAAGAGCGATTTCGTCGGTACGCTTTGTGTTTTCGCTCTTGTCTGCTGCTGTGTAGATAACGGTATATTCACCGTTTTCGCTATCGGAAACAGAGATTTCATAAGCAGTGCAGCTACGGTAAAACTCAATATCAATCTTATTGAACTGAACTGTTGCGCCAAGGTCTATTATAAGCTTCTGTTCTTCGGAGGTTTCAGAAAGAACAAGCTTGGTGTTGGAATCGCCGTCAACTGCATTTGAAGCATCAGCAGCCGAGGAGATAACATCGGACTTATATGCGATGTTGGAATTAAGAACATATTTGGAAGGATCAAAAGCATTAAGGCTTATTTCGATATTGTCGATTCTGCCGTTGATGCCCTTGCCTATTTCGGTAAGAGGAATTGTAAGAGTAGAATAGCGATATTTTGCAAATTCGCTTGTTACAAGATTCAAATGGTCGCTTGTATTATCCATAGGCTTTCCGCCATTGACCATAAGAACTGTGTTATACATATCGGAGGTTAATGTCAAGGTAACCTTTTGGTTTACAGGAATCTTATAGTTAAATGTAAAGCTATAATTATCCTTTTCGGTAAGCTTGGAGGTAAAGCCGATAGTACCGTCTGTGTCAATGAATATATTAGATTCATCGTCTTTTCCATGGAAAAGGTTGGTCTTTTCGGAAGGGAGAGAATCCAAAATCAAGTCGAAGGACAATGTATTGGGGAAGCCTACATAATCCTCGGACATGGAAATATAAGAATTACCGTCGAGAACGAAATAGCCGTTTTCGATTTTGCCGTTATGGTTTGTTGCATATTCGGGCAAATTGTCGGAGGAGAAATCCAATTTAACATTGCCGAGGTCACGGTGGAATATGTCAACATCGCCTGCGCGCCAGCATTGCTTTTGGAAGCGAGAATAATAATCGTCAAACTTTATCTTTTTGTTTGTATCATCGCCGCACCAGCATTTTTCTGCAACAAAGGGAACAATGTTACGAACACGGTCGATTACATCACGATAGGTCAAGCCAAACCAAGCAGAGCCAAAATCGTTCCACACAGAGAACGCCGCGCCAAGCATCTTCTCATCATCAGCGGCATAGAGGTTACCGCCGTTAAAGGATTGAGGAGAGCCCCAAATTGTCCATTGGTTAACCTGCCATTTTTCATAAAGAGTCTTCATTGCGGTTACATCGAAGAAGTCCTCGAAGGATTCCCAAGCCTGGTCATTCCAACCGGGAACTATATAGAGATAGTTATTAAGATAGTTAACGATTCCGCAATTCAATTCATAGGTTTCCTTATAAC
>JAZSFY010000158.1:0-2127 GCA_045532415.1 Eubacteriales bacterium
CATTTAATTATTAAACAAAGATTAAAAACCCAATTATATCCAAAATGTATCTAATATATCCATTACCCCATTACACAAGTATAAGCCCCGTGACAATCGGGGCTTATGCTTGCAAAAGGAGAAAGGAGATATAAAGAAAACACATGAAAAAAATTCACATTAATAATCAAGTAAACTTTTACTCTCTAATTATATAACATTTGTATGTATATGTCAATATTTTCTTCTATGTTGAATTATTTTCGTCACTTTGCATAAATGATTTATAGGTTCTAAAGTAACGCATTTTTTAAAAATAAGAACCGAGATAAACTCGGTTCCGCTAATTAATTATTATGCTTAACATAACATGCTTCACCCGTATACCCGTCCCATTGGATTGTTATGTTCTCAAAGGTAAAGGAAATCACAAAATACGGGTCGTCCGATATGGCGTCCATGTAATAGGCTCCGTTCTCTAAAGCGCCTAGGTCAAGTACTGTTATTTTCTTTTTTAATTGTGCTTTAAAGCGCTCAAGAGCTTCATCGTCATATAAAACCACTTTTGGGTCATCGGTGTAAAGCTCGCCATTTTCATCTCTCTGCCATGCCTGCCCTATTTCATAAGAAATCAATTTAAATCCTTCAAAACAAATATGACCGTTCTCAATTTCCATATCCATTTCAAAAGGATTCTGTTCTGCAGAGCTATGTATATTCAAGAAATCAACGTCAAGCTTCAAAACCCCCTGAGAAAATGAACCCAAGGAAAGCTCGGCATCGTGAAATTCAAAATCGCCAAGAGAGTTTACAGAGATGTAATTCATAAAAACACGCTCCTTTTTTATTAATCATAACATTATTTCTGTGGGAATGCAATGTCTTTTCACAAAAACAAAAAAGAACCGAAATTCGGTTCTTTTTGGCACGCCGCAAGGGATTCGAACCCCTGACCTACTGGTTCGTAGCCAGTTACTCTATCCAGCTGAGCTAGCGGCGCATATTCACAACGCATTATATATTATCACAAAATCGCCCCAATGTCAAGGCTTTAATTAAAAAAATATAAAATATTCTGTCTAATAATTATTTACAATTTAATGCTATTCTTTAACTATATTCAATGATATACTATAATCACAATGAAACGAAAGGCTTGATGTTATGGCAGGTAAAAAGCGCAAATCCGGCAGATTACCATTGATACTTTTAATAATCGTTTTAATTTTTCCTGTTCTTTATGTGGCAATATCCTATACACTTAACGACCTTATTGCATACGACATCGAAAATGATTTGAAAAACATACCACTTCCCGAAAACACCGAATTGGTGGATTCGGTGTCCAATGCAGGTAAAATCATCGGCAACGGCAACGGTATGCAATATTACGGTGCAATTGTGGTTTCCAGCCAATTGTCATTAGAAGAATTGACCGAATATTACACCTCACAAAACAGCAATATAGTTATCAAAATTCAAGACAGCAACATATTTTTCCCAAGTCCTCGCTTCCACAGCGTTGCAGAGCAGGAAATCGAGAATTTCGATTCCTCCAAAACCAACTATTTAATCGAATGCTGGGATTCCGATTCGGGTCTTAAAGGGCTTAGCTCGATTTTTGGCTTTGACTTAAGAGGACATTAATACAAAAAACAACCTGCCGATTTTTTGTCGGCAGGCTTTTTTCTTATTTATCCTCAAGCTTCTTTTCCAATTCGGCAATTCGTTCGCGGAGGAGGTTCAATTCGTTTGCAACAGGGTCGGGAATATTCAACTGGTCGAGGTTTTGAGGCTTGGGCGCATCCTTGCCTCTTACAACACGGGCAGGAACGCCTACTGCTGTTGAGTTTTCGGGAATATCCTTCAATACAACGGCACCTGCGGCAACCTTAGAGTTATCTCCAATGGTTATAGGGCCGAGAACCTTTGCGCCTGCGCCAATCATAACGTTATTGCCCAAGGTGGGGAAGTCGGAGGCCAAGCGGTCTTAGGAAGACAATACTCAGGAACAACTCCTTGGCTCACAGAACGACATGGCTCCGATCCGACTTTACAACGGCACCTGCGGCAACCTTAGAGTTATCTCCAATGGTTATAGGGCCGAGAACCTTTGCGCCTGCGCCAATCATAACGTTATTGCCCAAG
>JAZSFY010000277.1:0-1771 GCA_045532415.1 Eubacteriales bacterium
CATCAAGGATGCAGAGGCAAAGCTCCGTGAGCTTATGAATATTCCCGATAATTATAAGGTTCTCTTTGTACAGGGCGGTGCATCCACTCAGTTCTCTGCAGTTCCCCTTAACCTTATGAACAAGAACAAGAAGGCTGATTATATCGTTTCGGGTCAGTTTTCCAAGAAGGCTGCAGAAGAAGCGGCTAAGTTCGGTGAAGTAAATATCATCGCTTCCTCCAAGGATAGAAACTTTGCTTATATCCCCAAGGTAAACGAATTTTCTCCCGATGCAGACTATGTTCACATCTGCTATAACAACACAATTTTCGGAACCTGCTATGACTATGTTCCCGAAACAGGCGACATTCCTCTTGTTGCAGATATGTCCTCGGGTATCCTTTCCCGTCCTGTTGATGTTTCCAAATACGGTCTTATCTATGCAGGCGCTCAGAAGAACATGGGCCCCTCCGGCTTGACCGTTGTTATCGTTCGCGAGGATCTTCTCGGCAACGCAAGAGAAGGCACTCCCGTTATGTTGGACTACAAGGTTCAGGCTGATAACGGCTCTATGTACAATACTCCTCCCTGCTATTCTATTTATGTTGCAGGTCTTGTATTCAAGTGGCTTCTCGAAACAGGCGGACTTGAAGAACGCGAAAAGATTAACATCAAGAAGGCAAACATCCTTTACGATTATCTCGACAACAGCAAGCTTTTCAAGGCTACTGCTGACAAAGAGGTTCGTTCTCTCATGAACGTTTGCTTCGTAACAGGCGACGCTGACAAGGACAAGGATTTCTGCTCTGCGGCAGCAAAGGCAGGCTTTGTTAACCTTAAGGGCCACCGCGTTGTAGGCGGTATGCGCGCTTCTATTTACAATGCAATGCCTATCGAAGGTGTTGAAAAGCTCGTTGAATTTATGAGCAATTACGAAAAGGAGAATGCATAATGACTAATATCAAGCTTTTTAATAAGATCAGCAAGATTGGTCTTGATGTATTTGATAATACAAAGTATAATATCGGCGAAGACGTTGAAAACGCAGAAGGTATATTAGTACGCAGCGCGGCTCTTCACGAGGTTGAATTTAATAAAGAGCTTCTCGCTATCGCTCGTGCAGGCGCAGGCGTTAACAATATTCCCCTTGACCGTTGCAGCGAAAACGGTATCGTTGTATTCAACACTCCCGGCGCAAACGCAAACGGCGTTAAGGAATTGGCGGTTGCCGCACTTCTTCTCGCTTCCCGTGATATTGTTGGCGGTATTAACTGGGCAATGGGCCTTAAGGGTCAGCCTGAGGTTGGCAAGCTTGTTGAAAAAGGCAAGAGCCAATTTGTCGGCCCCGAAATCAAGGGCAAAACATTGGGTGTTATCGGCTTGGGTGCAATCGGCGGTATGGTTGCAAACACAGCAACAGGTCTTGGCATGAAGGTTGTAGGCTGCGACCCTTATATCACAGTTAAAAACGCTTGGGCCCTTTCCCGTGCAGTTAAAATGGCTGAAACCTATGATGAAATCTATGCTCAAAGCGATTACATCACCTATCATATTCCTTCCCTTCCCTCTACAAAGGGTATTATCAACAAGGAAAACATCGCAAAGATGAAGGACGGCGTTAGAATCATCAACCTTTCCAGAGGTGATTTGGCTAACACAGCCGACCTTATCGAAGCATTGGAAAGCGGAAAGGTTGCTTCTTATGTAACCGATTTTCCCTCTGACGAGCTTCTCGGTGTTCCTCATGTTGTTTGCATTCCTCACCTTGGTGCTTCCACCCCTGAATCTGAGG
>JAZSFY010000009.1:0-3743 GCA_045532415.1 Eubacteriales bacterium
GCTTGCGGAATTGGGTATTAAAATCGTTAAGGAATAAAATTAGAAAGAGGAATACCGCAATATAGTTGGCGTTTATGATAGGTTAATATATAGTTGAGCAATCGCAGGTATTGGATATCTTTTACTTGTCATTACAACAAAGCTGAACCCTCGCGGAAATCGCTTCGAACTATAAACCAACTACATTGCGGGAACTAAAAATATGGTTGAGATTACAGAGTTAAGAAAAAGTTACGGTGACAAACACGCTGTTAACGGTTTGACCTTCAAGGTTGAAGAAGGCGAAATACTTGGATTTCTCGGCCCCAACGGTGCAGGAAAGAGCACTACGCTTAATATGATAACAGGATATTTGTCCGCCGATAGCGGTACTGTTAAAATCGACGGCGTGGATATCCTCGAAGAACCGTTGAAGGCTAAAAAGGATATTGGATTTTTGCCCGAAATACCTCCCCTTTATCTCGAAATGACGGTTTTGGAATACCTTAATTTCGTTTATGATTTAAAGGGTTGCAAATTACCCAGAAAACAACATTTGCAAGAAATTTGCGAGGTTGTAAAGATTTGGGACGTTGGCAAAAGATTGATTAAAAACCTTTCAAAGGGTTACCGTCAAAGAGTCGGCATCGCCCAAGCTTTGATTGGCAATCCCAAGGTTTTGATTTTCGACGAGCCTACCATCGGCTTGGACCCCAGACAGATTATCGAAATCAGAAATCTTATCAGAATGCTGGGCAGAGAGCATACAATCATTCTTTCGACCCACATTTTGCCTGAGGTTCAGGCTGTTTGCGACAGAATTGTTGTTATCAACAAGGGACAAATCGTTGCAAACGAAAAAACCGAGGACCTTATTAATGCAGTTGAAGGCTCCAGAAAGCTTGTTGCGAAAATCGTCGGCCCCGAGGATGAGGTTTTAAAGACATTGCGCTCTATCGGCGGAATGAAGTCTGCCGACGTTTTGGGCAAGCGTGACACCGACAGTATAAGCTATCTTTTGGAATCTCAGGACAGAGTTGACATCAGAAAGCCCCTTTTCTATGCACTTTCAAGTAAAGGCTGGCCCTTGATAGGCTTGGAAGGCGTTGAATTGAGCCTTGAGGATATTTTCATCCGCCTTGTAGGCAAGGAAAAAGAGAAGGAAGCCATCAAAAAAGGAAAGAGAGGCGGAAAATAATGCTTGCAATTTATATGCGTGAGTTAAAGTCCTATTTTCTCACACCTATCGGATATATTTTCTGCGGTATGTTCCTTGTAATTTCGGGTATGGCTTTCGCAACCTGTACTCTACTTGAGCAATCTACAAGCAGTATCGGTCAATATTTTGTTTGGATGATGATTATTTTCGCCATCCTTATTCCTCTTTTGACAATGAAGCTTTTTGCCGACGACAAAAGAAACCGCACCGACCAAATCCTTCTTACAAGCCCTGTTTCCATTCTTGGAATCGTTATGGGTAAATATTTTGCGGCACTGACAGTTTTCGGCGTTACATTTATTGTAAACAGCTTTAATTTTGTTTTGCTTTTCAATTACGGCACCCCTAATCTTACCTCTATTTTTATGAATATTCTCGGGGTTTTCCTTTTGGGCGCCGCATTTATAGCAATCGGTATTTTCCTTTCCTCATTGACCGAAAACCAGCTTATTGCCGCTGTTTCGGCTATGGGTGTTAATGCCGCTATGCTTCTTTTGAACGCGTTGGCAGGTGAGGTTGAATCTACATTTTTAAGAACTGTTATCAAATGGTTTTCGGTTATCGACCGTTTCACTCCCTTTACCAACCAAATGCTTGATGTTTCGGCAATAATTTATTATATAAGCCTTGCGGCTATTGCATTGTTTTTAACAACCCGCGTTATTGAAAAACGCAGATGGTCCTGATGAAAGGCGGTTTTTTGAAATGAACGAGAATATTAAGACTACCGCCGTTAAGGACAAAAGACGTTATAAATACGGCTCCCTTTCTGCGGTGTTTACTGTTGTTTTTATTGCGTTGATACTTGTTATCAACCTTGTTTTCTCCTCTCTTTCCCTTTCGGGTGACCTTACTGTGGACCTTACCAAGGAGGAATTTTCCGAAATCGGCGAGGAATCCCAGCGCTTGCTTACAGAATTGGGCAAAGACCTTGATATTACCATATATTTCATGTCTGCAAGAGATATGTTTGACCTTGCGGCAAACGAATATAACGGCATAAACCTTACAGGTATTGTCCGCGACCTTGCCGAAAATTACGCTCAGAATTTTGACGGAAGCGGAGATAAGGGTATTATCCGAGTAGAATATAAGGAGCTTGACAAGGACCCTGAATTTGAAAAGAAATATCTTGAAGAATCTACAACCCAGCTTTCCAGCACAAGTGTTATTATTCAAGGTAAATATCACTACCGTGTTCTTAACCTTGCGGCATTCTTTGTTGCAGACGAAAACGGCAAATATACAGCATTTAACGGCGAATACCGCCTTACAACAGCGATTCTTCAAAGCTCTCTTTCCGAGCCTCAGGTTGTTACTCTAACCTACGGCCACGGCGAGCCTATCGGTACAGACGGTGTTATTCCTGCAGGAAGCAAGGTTACATCTCTTGTTAACCTTCTTACAGGGGCAGGCTTTGAGGTAAAAACAGCCGACATTTCCCGCGAAGAAATCGACCCTCGCACAGAGGTTTTGATTTCTTACGACCCTGTTACCGATTTCAGCTATGGCGAGGTAGACAAGCTTAACGATTATCTCTCCAAGCGTAATGCTTTTATGGCGTTTGTTGATTCGGGTACACCTGAATTGCCCAATCTTCAATCCTGCCTTAACGATAACTGGGGCATTAACTATAAGCCCTTCTACCGTGTAACAGACGAAACCCATTCCTTGGGCAAATATGATGTTATCAATGCCTTTTATCCCGAAATTTCTGCCGACCTCCAAAGCACTTCTGCGGCATACCAAATCCGCAAGACCGTTGTTGATGCAGAGGGCGCAATTAATACAGCGCTTCCCGAAAGCGTTGCTCTCGAGATAAAACCCAATATCACTCAGGACGGATTCCTTGTTGAAACGGTTCTTTCCTCTCATGATACAGCCATTGCAACATCTACCGAATCCAACGAAACAGTTAAGGGCGAAATGCCTCTTGTTCTTCTTTCCACAAAGCAGGGCTATGGCGATAATAACGCTTATGAATATTCCTATGTAATGCTTGTAGGCAGTACAGAATTTGCAGGCAGCAATCTTTCCTCGGAAAGCTATGGAAACAAGCGTATTCTTCTTGCGGCATTGCGTAATTTCAGTACAAACAGATTGGCTCCCGATATTGATGCAAAGGCGTTCGGCTCGGTTGCATTGGATATCGAAACCGGCACAGCAAGAACTCTTACCTGGCTTATCTGTACCATACTTCCCGGTGCAGTTATTATAATGGGTATAGCTGTGTTCCTTAAGCGCAGACATATGTAATAACCGAAAAGAACCTTTTAGGGCGATTTTAGTTCGATTCTTTTCGGCTATAACCATTCCGCACGGGGAAACTCGTGCGGAAAGTCTTATAATTTCGATTCTTAAAGTTTTATATATCCGATTCCCGAAGGGAGATTTTTAATGAAAAAACAAATTATAACCATAGTCGCGGTGGCTTTAGCGGCAATAATCCTCTTTGTTGCCTATTCATTGTTTTTCAAGCCCAGCGATATCGAGGTTGATTTAGACGAATTTTATATACTCTATGCCGACGTAGCAACAGCATTGG
>JAZSFY010000102.1:0-4160 GCA_045532415.1 Eubacteriales bacterium
AATGCTTCTAACCTGCTTGAACGAAGCCAAGGTTTTATTAATATTTGCAACTTCTGCACGAATCTTTTCGATAATTTCCGAATCATCACAGCCTTGGAATTTATCATAATCAGGGTGTATCAATGCTGTCAAAACAACTTCCCCATTCTCTTTGGTTCTGCCCACAACAACACATTCCTTGATATGCTCGATACGTTCCAAATATTCTTCTATTTCCTCGGGATATACGTTCTTGCCGTTATTCAAGACAATTATATTTTTCTTTCTGCCGGTAATATAAAGGAAACCGTCATTGTCCAAATAACCATAGTCCCCTGTTCGGAAATAGCCTTCTTCGGTAAATGCCGCCTTGGTAACCTCCTCAGCCTTATAATATCCAAGCATTACCTGAGGACCTTTAACAACGATTTCACCGATTTCGCCTCTGGGAAGGTCAATCTCTGTTCCGTCTTCGTCGGAAATTATCTTAACACGTGTTCCGGGTACAGGCAAGCCTACCGAATCATAATGAACAGTAACAAGAGGATTTACAGCCACAAGAGGCGAGCATTCTGTAATACCATATCCCTGAGAAACATTTATACCAATATTCTCAAACCATTGAATAGCATCAGGGTCGGTAGCAGCACCGCCGCAAATAATTTCCTTCAAGCGGCCGCCTAATGATTTCAACACTTCGGCAAAAACGATGGTTCTGGTATCAATACCTACTTTTCTTAAAGCTTTGGTAGCTTTTACGCCTACATTAATAACATTTTCCTTTTTGCGTTTTTTGATTTCGTCAGAAATTCTCTTTTTCAAAGTGCTGACATACAAAGGAACAACTACCATAACAGTAGGACGGAAAATTTTAAAGTTCTTCATCAAATACTTTAAACCGTTATTGATGCATATGGTTACACCTAATCTAATAGCAGTAAATTGACCTGCGGTCGTTTCGTAAGTGTGATGCATAGGCAAAACGCTTAGCAAAACGTTATCGGGGCTAATCGCAATAGCATTAGAAGCAGAATTAATATTGGAAACAATATTATCCTCAGAAAGCATAACACCCTTGCTTGTTCCTGTTGTGCCGGATGTGAAAATCAAGGCACACATTTTAGAAGAATCGTAACGAGAATTTACAAACTCCAATGAGCCTTCCGCAAGAAGCTGCTCACCGTCTGCAAGCATCTTATTATACGCAATATAACGGGGATCGGAATTTTCCTTACTGTCAAAATCAAAAATATATTTGATTTTAGGGATGTTCATTGCTAAAACCTTTTCGAGATATGCACCTGAACAGAAAATAGCCTCAGCATCGGCATATTCGATAAATGCTTCGATTTGATCGGGCAACAATTCCTTATCAAGAGGAATAACCACAGAACCGCTGCCGATAATAGATGCATAAGCAATAATCCATTCGGGTCTGTTTTCGGAAAGGATAGCAATTTTTGTCTTTTTTAAACCTAAATTTGCAATAGAAGTACCAAGATTGTTATAAGTGCTATAAAGCTGGTTATATGACATTTCGGAGATTTCGTTTACAGAAGAATAATATTTGTAAACGATCTTGTCGCCATATTTCTCCGCACTTTCACGGAGTATAGCTCGAATGTTTTCGGGGGTTTTGTACTTGTCCTTAATAACAGGTATTTTCAAAATCAACACTCCATTCTAAACATTAATTATACCAAAATATTTATACTTGTCAACCCTATGGGTATATTTTCGACTAAATGGCAGAAAATAAATAAAAATAAAAGGAGATGTTATTATGAATAACAAAGAATACAATAAATACATTGAAAAACGTGCCGAACGCTCTCCTTGTTTATTAAATTCGATTAAAGCATTTTTGGTAGGAGGTATAATTTGCTGTATAGGAGAAGCTTTTTCTCAGTTATATTTAAGCCTAGGTTCTGACAACGAAACTTCCCTTCTTATGGCATCTTTAACCTTGATTCTATTGGCAGGATTATTAACAGGCATAGGTATATTTGACAAAATAGCAAAATTCGGAGGAGGTGGCGCTCTTGTTCCGATAACAGGCTTTTCCAATTCGGTTGCTGCCCCTGCAATCGAAGCAAAAAGCGAAGGCTTTGTAACAGGCGTTGCCTCAAAAATGTTTACCATAGCAGGCCCTGTAATCGTTTATGGCACATTTGCCTCTATCATTTACGGTATTATATACTATATTACTACTCTCTAGGTGACACAATGAAAAAAAACAAGCTATATTTCAATAATGTTTATCTTAATTACAGTTCGGCTACCGTAGGAAAAAAAGAATATGAAGGACCTTTAGGCGACCGTTTCGACGGATACGAAAAAGATGAATATTTCGGATGTAAAAGCTTTGAAGAAGCGGAAAGCGAAATGGTCCGCAGAAATATTAATCTATTAATGGGAAAAGCAGGCACAGATTTTGAAAATATCGACTTAATCATAGGCGGTGATTTGATAAACCAATGTGTTGCCACAAGCTTTGCTATCAGCGACACAAAAATCCCCTTCCTAGGTCTTTACGGAGCTTGTTCTACAGCTATAGAATCGATAATTTGCGGTTCTTCCTTTATCGACGGCGGATTTGTAAACAATGCAATTGGAATTGCCTCCTCACATTTTTGCTCATCGGAAAGACAATATCGCTTCCCTCTTGAATACGGAAGTCTTAGAACCCCTACAAGTCAAAATACAGTTACAGGTACAGGAGCATTTTTACTTTCAAACAGCAAATCGGAAATTAAAGTAAAAAGTGCAATTGTCGGTAGAATTATAGACAAAGGAGTTACCGATGCCAACAATATGGGCGCCGCAATGGCTTGTGCGGCAGTTGACACAATAAAGCGTTTCTTTGAGGATGACAATCCTAATAATTTTGATTTGATTGTTACAGGAGATTTGGGCATTGAGGGCCATTCAATTGCCTGTGAAGTGTTAAAGCTTGATAACATTGATTTAGGAAGCAGCTTTACAGATTGCGGCATACTGATTTATGACAAGGAAAAACAGGATACTCATTCAGGAGGCTCGGGCTGTGGATGCATCGCAAGTGTATTGGCAGGACACATAATGCGCTTGTTTGATGAAAACAAGGTAAAAAATGTTCTCGCCATAGGTACCGGAGCACTTCTTAATCCAAATAGTGTTTTTGGCAAACGGCATATACCTGCAGTTGCCCATGCAATTCATCTTTCGAAGGAGCAATAAAATGAATTATTTAATTGCATTTTTAGTCGGTGGCGCTTTATGTGTACCTGCCCAAATACTTTTAGATAAAACAAAATTAACAAATGCAAGAATCCTAACAGGATATGTAGTATCAGGTGTAATTTTAACAGCCTTTGGATTATATGAGCCTTTAGTCAATTTCGCATCTGCAGGAGCGACAGTTCCTTTGACAGGCTTTGGTTTTTCGTTAGTCAAAGGTGTCCGCGAAGGTGTTGCCGAAAGCGGATTATTAGGCGCATTGCAAGGTGGATTAAAAGGAACAGCCGCAGGTATAAGTGCTGCCTTGTTCTTTTCATTGATTTGGAGCTTTATATTCAAAAGTAAACAGAAATAGAATCAAATATTAAAAATAGATATTAAATAACTAATCTTTACAATAAATTAATAAAGCAAAATAAAGCCCCGCTTTCGCGGGGCGAGATTATCTAATATATTCTGCAAGATCATAATCGGTTAAATGTTGATTAAAAGGATTCATATAGAATTCCTTTCTCTCCAAAAAATCCTTCCAAACAACAGAAATAAGTCTATACGCTTCAGCAATAGATTTTTCGCACGCCTCAATGTTTCCAAGCTTTTTATAGCAAGCAGCTATGCACATATGGAAACTCCAATGGAAAGTCTGCATACCATCCCAAAGATATTGTTCGGCTGGATTGTCGTAAATATCATTCAACAGAAAAGTCGTTAGCACACGAAGTCCTTTTTTATAGCATTTCAATGCTTCGGGGATATAATCATCGGGAGTGAAATCATGGGAATTCACATCCGCTTGCTCGCTCATTCGGAACCAAGCATTACCTTCTTCCATACATGCTCTATATAAGCTCTCCAAATGATAACACCTTGAAAAAATCGCAGCGTCAAGTTTATCCTTGCCGTACAAACGAAAAGCGATGACATCGTTGCGTATGCTGTAATTCTGCGGAAGTGTTTCCAAC
>JAZSFY010000155.1:0-7026 GCA_045532415.1 Eubacteriales bacterium
TGGGCGCATTTCTTCTTGCGGCAGGTACAAAGGGTAAAAGATATGCTCTTGAAAATGCCGAGGTTATGCTTCATCAGGTTATCGGTGTTGCAGGCGGTCAGGCATCGGATATGATTATCGCAACAAATTTTGCCCGCCGTACCAAGGATAGAATCAACAGAATACTTTCCGAAAACATCGGCAGACCTATTGAGGAAATTCAGAGAGATACCGAAAGAGATAATTGGATGTTTGCCGAGGATGCTCTTGAATACGGTGTTATCGACGAAATCATCAAAAGCAAGAAATAATCCTTGATTTTTACCGAATTTTATTGTATTTAAGGTCAAATTATGTTTATCATAACCGCATTGAAGGTTTTGATGATGATTGCCTATGGCGTTCCCGGATATTTGCTTGTTAAATCCAAGCATCTTGGGGAAGAATCCATCAAAGCCTTCGCAAAAATGCTTTTGTACGTATGCTCTCCTGCATTATGTATTTATAATCTTACCTCTGTTGCCACTACAAACGGATTAATAAAGGAGCTTTGCCTTTTCTTTGTTCTCTCCTTGGGGGCTCAGGTGGTTATAATCCTGCTTTTCGGCTTTATTTTCAAAAATAAAGCCAAATCAGACAAGGCATATAAGCTTTGCGCTGTAACGGGAGCCTGCGGTAATGTAGGATTTTTCGGGGTTCCCTTGCTTGAATATCTTATTCCCGATATGCCCGAGGTTAGAATATATTCGGCGGCGTTTTCCATTACAATGAATATAATCGGCTGGTCCTTGGGGCTTTTAATGATGACAGGGGACAAAAAATATATAAAGGTAAAATCGATTTTTGTTAACCCTTCTATGATTTCCTTTGTTATCGCCTTTATTCTTTTTGTATTTGATGTAAAATTTCCCGATTTGGCGGCGGAATATGTTCAAGCCTTGGCAAAAATGTCGACCTTTGTTTGTATGACCGTTTTGGGAATGCGTTTGGCTACCAAAAAGCTTTCCACAATTTTTTCCAATAAAAAGGTTTACATAGCGGCAATTTCGAAATTAATAATTTTCCCAATGGTTGTTTTGGCAGTATTCAAATTGCTGCCCATAAGCCAAACAGCCGTTACATCGGCATTTATCCTCGGCTGCTGTCCTGCGGCTACAATGCTTCAAAGCCTTGCCGAAACTCACGGAGGCGACGGAAAGACTGCCGCCGACATTGTTTTGGGCACAAGCCTTTTATGTATAATTACAATCCCCATAATGTGGACTCTATATAACACTATATTTTTATAATCAACGAGGTGTTTTATGAAAAAAACTGTTGCAATACTTTTCGGCGGAGAATCCTCCGAATATGACGTAAGCTGTGTTTCTGCGGCAAATGTTGCCGAAAATTTGAATAAAGAGCTTTATGATGCTATTCTTGTAGGCATTACAAAGGACGGCAAATGGTGGATTTTCAAGGGAACACCCGATGATATGAGAAACCACATTTGGGACCAAAAGAGAGATCTTCTTTCTCCTGTTGTTATTTCGCCCTGCAAGGCTCACCATGGTCTTATTACACTTGACGGAGCAAACGGAAGCTTTGAAATAATCCACATAGACGTTGTTTTCCCTGTTCTTCACGGTAAAAACGGTGAGGACGGTACAATGCAGGGTCTTTTGGAATTGTCCGGCATACCCTATGTAGGTTGTGATACCTGCTCCTCCGCTATTTCTATGGACAAAGCGGCAACAAAAACTGTTTGCGAACGAGCAGGCATCCCCGTTGTTCCCTTTTATGCGGCAACCGAAAACGAGGATATTGACACAATTATCGAAAACTGCAAGGATTTCGGCTATCCCGTTTTTGTTAAGCCTGCTAATGCAGGTAGCTCTGTGGGTGTTACCAAGGCGAAAAACCAAGAGGAGCTTATTAAGGGAATCAAGCTTGCATTTGAGCATGACAAAAAGCTTCTTGTTGAGCCTAATATTGTAGGCAGAGAAATCGAGGTTGCAGTTTGCGGTAACAAAAATCCCTTTGCATCGGTTTGCGGTGAAATCGTTCCCAACAGCGATTTTTACGATTACGAAACAAAATATATTGATGACAGCGCAGAATGTCTTGCTCCTGCACCTTTAGATGAAATTACAGATGCGGTTATCCGCAAGCTTGCTGTTGACGTTTACAAGGCATTGGGTTGCGGCGGTTTGTCAAGAGTTGACTTTTTCCTTACCGAAAACGGCGCATTTCTTAATGAAATCAATACAATTCCCGGCTTTACTCCCATTTCTATGTATCCAAAGCTTATGGGTTGCATCGGAATCCAATACAGCGACCTTATCACAAAGCTTTTGAACCTTGCGGAAGGTATTGAAGAATGAACAAAAACAAGCTTCCTATCGGAGTTTTCGATTCGGGCTTAGGCGGCTTGACCGCTTTGAAGGAGCTTCACAGGCTTATGCCCGACGAGGATATAATCTATTTCGGCGACAGCGCAAGGATTCCTTACGGTACAAAATCCCCTAATGTTATAAAAAAATTCGCTTTGCAAGATGCAAGATTTCTTGTTTCCAAGGGCGTTAAAGCGATTTTAATAGCCTGCGGCACCGTCAGCTCCAATTCCTTAGAGGACGTTGCCAACGAAACAGGATTGCCTGTTGTAGGTGTTATCGAGGGTGCGGCAGAAGCCGCATGGAATGTTGCAAAGGACGGCGAAAACCGCGTGGCTGTTCTCGGTACAAGCGCAACCATTAAAAGCGGTGCTTACGAGCAGGCGTTGAAAAAGCTTGGAACCAAGGATATTATAAGCGTTGCCTGCCCTATGTTCGTTCCCTTGGTGGAAAATTGGCATCCTAACGAAAATGACGCTGTTACCAATGCGGTTATTTCCGAATATCTTGCGGATATTGCTCCTAAAAAGCCCGATGCGGCGATTTTGGGATGTACTCATTATCCTCTCCTTGCTCCTGCAATTAAAAACCACCTTCCTTATACAAGGCTTATAAGCTCGGGTGCAGAAGCGGCAAAGGCTATCAAGGAGAAAATCGAAGCCTTAAATCTTTGTAACACAGACGGCGGAAGTGTTGAATATTACACAAGTGACGACCCGACGTTGTTCCGCACCAATGCAGAAAAATTCCTCGGCGATTCTTTAGACGGCGAGGTTGAACATATCGACATAGAAAAATTTTAATTAAAGGTTAAAACATGAAAATTCCCATAGATATCCATGTCCGAAGTGAACGGATATACACAGATATTGCCCACAAGGGCAACCAAATGGAGATTCCCGATTCCGATGATTTTAAGGTTTCGGGTACAATGTCACGACTAAAGGACGGTCTTAGAATAGTTTTCACCGAAGGTCAGGGCGCGGTTATTACAACAATCGACGTTTTTGATGACCAGACGGTTTCCATAAACCGCGAGGGAGAAATCAATTCTCACATGGTGTTTTCAAAATACGAGGCTGTAACCTGCATCTGCAATACCGGATTTTTCCCCTTGCAAATGCGTATTTCTACGAAACGTCTTGAAAATTCACTTTCCTTTGACGGCGGAAAGCTTGATATCGATTATAATGTGGAAATAGTCGGAAATCTTGCAGAAAAGAATAAGCTTTCCTTTTCGGTATCACCCGATATCAGTATTATCAAAAACTGAGTTTAACATGAGGACACAAGTTGGAAAACAGAATTAAAATTCCGGGGGACAATCTTATATTGCTCCCCAAGGATGTATTACCGATAATTAAAAATGCCTCTGCCGAGGAATTACGGATTTTATTGTATTTCTTTGCAGAGCCCGACGCTTCTATTGCTGACGGGGCAAGAGAAACAGGAATGACAATTGCACAAGCTCAGGCGGCGGCTTCCTTTTGGCGCGGTGCAGGTATTTTTGCCGATGCCGACAAGCCCAAAAACCGCGTTACAGCGGACACAAGCCCCTATCGCAATTATGATTCCGAAACACTTTCCAATGCTGTGGAGCAATATGCCGATTTTGCAATGATACGGGACCTTGCAATGGAAAAATTGGAAAAGCCTGTTTTAACAAGGAACGACCTCAGCTCTCTATTTTATCTTTACGATTTCGCAGGAATACCTGCTCCCGTTATATGCGGTGTTATTGAGGATTGTGTTTCAAACGGCAAAAAGAATATTCAGTATATTTACAAAACCGCATTATCCCTTCAGGAGGAAGGGATCGATACATACGACAAATTCGAAGCATATCTTACAAGAAAAGCAGAAATCAACAGCAATATAGGCAGATTGAGAAAGCTTTGCGGTATGGGCGACAGAGCGTTGACATCTAAGGAAAAGAAGCTTTTCGATTGTTGGTTCGGCGATTGGAAAATGCCCTTTGATGTTATCGAGCTTGCCTATGAAAAGACAATTGATTCAACAGGAAAGCTTTCCACAACCTACATGAACGGTATTTTGCGCCGTTGGCACGAAAGCGGATTTGAAACAATCGAGGATATTAAAAAGGGAGAAGCATCTCGCACTCCCGGAACCGATTCAAGCTTTGCAGGGGACGAATTTATCGAAGCGGCTCTTAGCAGAGGATTTGATGATTAAAGAGGTGAAACCAAATGAAGATGAACGAAGCGTTGAACATAAAAACCGAAAAAAGAATGGCGGCTATGGACGAAGCCCAGAAAAAACGCTTTGAGCTTCATAGCAAAATCCCCAGAATCAAGGAAATCGACAGTATTATAATCTCTATACCCTTCCGTATGCTTTCGGGAGAAAGCAAGGATGCCCTAAGGGCGGAAGCCGAAAGCCTTAACAAGGAAAGAGAAAGGCTTTTGGAGGCAACAGGCTACGGCAAGGATTATGACGAGCCTAAATTTGAATGTAAGGCTTGCAACGACAGCGGTTATTATGACGGCTTGAAGGTTTGCGATTGTATTAAAAAAATGCTTTCCAAGGGCAATTATGCCGAAAGCGCATTGGCAAAGGGCTTGCAGGGCAAGACCTTCGAGAATTTTTCCATGTCCTATTATGCCGAAGGCGACGAAAGAAATACAATGGAAAGCATTTTAAAGGGATGTAAACGCTATGCCGAAAACTTCCCTAATGATAGCTCGTCGGGCTTGCTTTTCCTTGGGGGTACAGGATTAGGCAAAACACACATTTCTGCGGCTATTGCAGGAATCGTTGCAGGCAAGGGTATGTCTGTAATTTATGAATCGGCACAGCAGATTTTTGATACCTGCGAGGCAGTACGCTTCAACAGAATGGATGTTTCCGAAAGAAAGAAATATGATAATTGCGCTCTTTTGATAATTGACGATTTGGGCGCAGAATGTATTAGCCAATACAGTGTTTCGTCTATAACCAGCCTTATTGATTTACGAATCGTAAACGGAAAAAGCACTATTATAAGCTCCAATCTTTCTTTGGAGTCTATTCGCAAAACCTATGGAGAAAGACTTTTTTCAAGATTACTGGGCGAATTTCGTGTGCTTAAATTTGTTGGCAAGGACATAAGGATGCAAAAAATCAATGAAAAGCGTTAATATTTATACAGACGGTGCCTGCAAAGGGAACCCCGGTGCAGGCGGCTGGGCGGCAATTTTAGAATACGGCGGTAAGGAAAAAGAGCTTTGCGGCGGCGAAAAGCTGACCACAAACAACAGAATGGAGCTTATTGCCGCAATAGAAGGCTTGAATGCCCTTAAGGAAAGCTGTAAGGTTACTCTTTACAGCGATTCTCAATATCTTGTCAACGCTATAAACAAGGGCTGGCTAAAAGGCTGGAAGGCAAAGGGCTGGAAAAAGGCTGACAAGTCCCCTGTTTTAAATGATGACCTTTGGAAGATAATATCCCAGCTTTTGGAAAAGCACGATGTTGAGTTTATTTGGGTAAGAGGTCATGACGGTCACGCATATAACGAAAGATGCGATGCATTGGCAAGCGGAAAAGCCGAGCAATTTCAAGGTTTATAAATTGGAGAATAAATGGCAATAGCAGAAAAGGAAAGATTAGCTCGTATCAGAGAAAGCGAAAGAAAATCTCATACGGAAATTTATACGAATGAAAAACTATATCAAACAGACAGCTGGCTGCAACGCCCCATAAAAACAGTTCGGGAAATCATACCGTTTTTTGATGGTTATGAAAAGCTTCGTGTTTTGGATTTGGGTTGCGGTGTCGGTCGTAATAGCATTTATATTGCAGAACAATTTATAGATATTGACTGTGTTATAGATTGCGTTGACTTATTGGATATTGCTATCGAGAAGCTTTTGAAAAATGCAGCAGAGCACAATGTATCATCACGTATAAATGGAATAATCAATTCCATAGAAGAGTACAAAATCCAAAAGAGCTCCTATGATTTAATAATGGCAATCTCTGCATTAGAGCATATTGATACACAGGATTCTTTTTTGCGAAAGTTATTGGAAATAAGGGACGGTGTGCATAAGAATGGCATCGTTTGTTTGGTTGTTAATTCCGACATTACAGAAACGTGTGTAGAAACGAACAAGCCTATGGATGCTCAATTTGAAGTCAATCTCTCATCTGAAATGATTAGAGCCATTTTGAGTGAGTGTTTTTATGATTGGGAAATATTAAAAACAGCTACTGTTCCACAGCAGTACGATATTCCAAGGGAATCCTACACAAGTCGTTTGAACACCAATGTAATCACCTATGTGGCAAGAAAAACAAACTAAATTTCGATTCATCAAACAGAAAGCACCGACGGGTTTTCAAAACCTATCGGTGCTTTTTAGCATCATTATAAGAAGTAGCCTTAGCTTCTCCTTTATTTCTTTTTATCGGGGAAATGCTCGTTAATTATTTCGTTTCCCTTTAATATGATTCTCTTTTTATTTTTCTTCCAGAATATTCGCAACTGCTTTTTATGGTGGCAAAGCTTTTCGGGACATTTGGAGCAAGCCAAGCAGGCATTTGAGGCTTCGGAAAAGCGTTCGGGATGAAGCTTATAAATAACCTCCCAGATTATAAGAAGCAGCAAAGCCAGCCCCAGCAAGCTCCAGGTATAAACCGAGGGAACAAAGAAAAAGGGAGTGAACATCATTGCAT
>JAZSFY010000068.1:0-5171 GCA_045532415.1 Eubacteriales bacterium
CGTAAAGGTTGCCATTGCTGTTTAGAAGGTCAAATCCGCCATCTACGAAAAGGGATTTAAATTCATCCACAGAAAGCTCAGCCTGAAAAAGGAAAAGATATTTTCCGTCGGCAGAAAACTTTGCAAGAGAATCGGGCTTAAGCTCCAGCTTGAACTTTTCCACCGCATAATCACCGATAACAAAGCCTGCGTTGGTTAATTGGAACGCATCGGGAGTTGCGGTTGCCTTAATGTTAAGATTATAAAGCTCGATTTTTCTGCCTACATCAGCATTAGCTGCAAAATCGGCATAGCCCTCGCTGTCCTTATGAACCGCGATTATGTAAGAGCCTGCAGGAATCGAAACCTCAGATTTATCTGTGTCAATGACAGTATCGCAATAGGAAACAACACCGTCTGCGCCTACGATAATAATACCGTAATTAGCAAGGGTTTCCTGACCTGCTGCGGCATCCATATACTTGCAAACATAGTCGCGAACGAGAATATCGCGGCTTGTATAATAAATTGTGTTGTTTATATCATGCTTATATCCTGCAATATCCAAGGGAATAGCATCTGCAGGGAGAGTTGTTGCAGAATTGGGCTGAGGAGAATAGCAAACAACAACGTCGGAAACCTTAATATCGCAATAATCCTCCATGTTTGCGTTATATGCTCTTACATTTTCAAAGGAGAAAACGATATTGGCAACACCAACATTTTCAGAAACCTTAAAGGGAATGGTTATCACAAGCTCGCCGTCATTAACAACAGAGCCCGAGCCCGAAATATCCGAAAAAGCAAGCTTATAAACACAATTGTCCTCATCTAAAATACCAAATCCTTCCCAATTAGAAGGCTTTTTGGTAAGGAGAGCACCGAAATCGCCTTGGTCGCCGTCAGAGTCTACCGAAGCCTTTATAGCAGGAGTAACCATATATCCGTTATAGGAAATATCCATTTCAAGGGCGGAAACACCGTCAGCCTCGCCGAAATCAATATCGCAAAGAGAGATAACAAGCTGAATATCGTCACCGGGATTGAAATAGGAATCGGTAGCCGATGTGTCAATAGAAGCATAGGCAGGCTCAACCGCAAGAGCAGGAACCCACAAAGCCGTCATAAGTATCAGGGACAAAACAATTGCTGATAATTTTTTCATACCTAAAAATCCTTTCAAGATATTTGCATAAAGCAATGGATATATCTTACTAGTTTGATTTTATCAAATAGAGAATAAAAGGTCAATAGCAAGTTTTTAAAATTTTCCTCCTTTTTATTGTAATTCAGGAAAATATATAGTATAATTAAGATGTATTACTTTAATGTCAGGAGCTGTTATATATGAGCTATAAGCTCACAGAGAATCATTCCCTTGCTCAATTCTCCTCTATGAAGGCAGGCGGCAACGCAAAATACATAGCCGAGCCTAAAAATGAGCAGGAATTGATTGAGGCAATTAAGGATTTCCGTGCAAAGGGCGAAAAATATATAATTGTGGGAAATTGCTCTAATATTCTTTTCCGTGACGAGGGCTTTGAGGGCTGTGTTATTGTAACCACATCAATCAAGGGAATCGAAGCAAACGGCGATTATATTACGGTTGCCTGCGGCGAATCTCTTGCATCCTTGGCGGTTACCGCATGGAAAAGCAGTTTAACAGGCTTTGAATTTTGCCACGGTATTCCCGGAACAGTAGGCGGCGGTGTTTTTATGAACGCAGGTGCCTATGGCGGCGAGCTTTCGCAAAGATTTGTAAAAGGACGTTTTCTTAACAAGGATTTGGAAATTATCGAAATTTCCAATGAGGATATGGATTTCGGCTATCGCAAAAGCAGGATGATGTCAGAGGAGCTTGTTCTCCTTTCGGCTGTATTTATGGGCGAAAAGGGCGATGCAGACGCAATAAGAAGCAAAATGAACGAGCTTATGGAAAAGCGCAGAGATAAACAGCCCTTGGAATTTCCCAGCTGCGGAAGCACCTTCAAGCGTCCTGAGGGATATTTTGCAGGCGCATTGATTGAGCAATGCGGATTGAAGGGTTTTTCAGTCGGCGGTGCCAAGGTTTCGGAAAAGCATGCAGGCTTTGTTATTAATGCCGGCAACGCTACGGCAACCGATGTTATAAAGCTTATGGAATTGGTGTCCCAAAAGGTTTTCCAAGAAACAGGTGTACGATTGGAGCCTGAAATAAGAATAATTTAAAGCAGAGTTTGGATATATGTCATTTTCATCTGAAATTAAAGAACAGCTTTTGGAAAACGAAATAAAAAAGCAATGCTGCCGCGAAAGCCTTGAAAAAGGCATGGAATTGGCACATTTCGACCAAAAATGTCCAAAGGATTGCGGTATATATTTAAGGGGCGTATTTTTAAAATGCGGCTCGATTACACCGCCCGGCAGAAATTTTATGCTTTCATTTGTTCTTCCCTCGGAGGAGATTGCCGATTATATCGGAGAATTGCTTGATGAAACAGGGATTCCTCCCAAGCGCTCTGTAAGACGAGGCAAGCCTCTACTTTATTACAAGGCAAGCGAAAGCATCGAGGACGTTTTGGGATTAATCGGCGGAACCAAGGCTATGCTTAAAATCATGAGCGACAAGGCATTGAGAGATGTCCGCAATAATACAAACCGCCTTTGTAACGCTGAAACCGCCAACCTTGACCGAACGGCAAAGGCGGCGGCAGAGCAATGCGAGGCAATTAAGATAATTCAAAAATACGGCGCGATGCAAAGTCTTCCGCCCGAATTAAGAGAATGTGCCGAGCTTCGCTTGGCAAACCCCGATATGAGTCTTGCACAATTATTGCTTTTGGTAAGAGAGCCTGTAAGCAAATCGGGGCTTAATCACAGATACAGAAAGCTTATCGAAATGGCGGAAGCTTTGAAAAATCATTAGAAATCAGGTAAATTATGGGCTTTGTTCATCTTCATCTTCATACAGAATACAGCCTTCTTGACGGCGAATGCCGTATAACAGGAGTCCCCGATGCGGTTTTAAACGGGGGACAGAATGCCTGCGCCATAACCGACCATGGCGTTATGTACGGCGCAGTTGAATTTTACAAGGCATGCAAGGAAAAGAATGTAAAGCCCATTATCGGATGTGAAATATATGTTGCTCCGAGAGCAATGGAGCAGAAGGACAGATTGCTGGATGCCGATTATTCCCATTTGGTTCTTTTGGCAAAAAACGAAATCGGCTATCGCAATCTTATCAATATCGTTTCAAAGGCATTTACAATCGGCTTTTACCAAAAGCCAAGAACAGATATTGACACATTAACAAAATTTTCCGAGGGCTTGATTGCCCTTTCGGGATGTATTTCGGGAAGTATTCCCAAGGCTATACTTAGCAACGACCTTTCACTGGCAAGAGAAAGAATTATAATTTTCCAAAGGATTTTCGGAAGAGATAATTTCTTTTTAGAGCTTCAACGGCATGGTATTCAAGGTCAGGAGGAGGTCAACCGCACTCTTATCCGCTTTTCAAAGGAATTAGAGGCGCCCCTTGTTGCAACAAACGACGTTCACTATACAACAAGAGAGGACGCATCTGTTCAAAAGCTTCTTTCTGCTATCGCAACGGGAAATACCCTTGACGGAAGCGGTTTTGGAATGGAAGGAAGCGAGCATTATATAAAATCCACCGAGGAAATGGAAAGGCTTTTTGCCGATGTTCCCGAGGCATTGGAAAACACGGTTAAAATAGCCGAAATGTGCAATTTTGATTTTGATTTCGGCACAATGCATCTTCCTGCCTTTCGTCCTCCCTATCCCTACGATTCCCAAGGCTATCTTAAAAAGCTTTGTCAGGAGGGTATCGATGCCCTTTCTGCATCAGGAAATATTGAAAATATTAGCGAATATACAGAACGTCTTGATTATGAGCTTTCGGTCATCCACCAAATGGGCTTTGACGATTATATGCTTATAGTTTGGGATTTTGTAAACTATGCAAAAAAGAATAACATTCCCGTTGGCTCGGGCAGAGGCAGTGCTGTGGGCAGTCTTTGCACCTATACTCTGGGCATAACTCAGGTAGACCCAATAAAATACGGGCTTCTTTTTGAAAGATTCCTTAATCCCGAAAGAATCACCATGCCCGATATTGATATAGACTTCAGCGACGAGCGCAGAGGCGAGGTTATCGACTATGTGGCTTCAAAATACGGAAGCTCTCATGTTGCCCAGATAATCACATTTAACAGGCTGGCTTGCCGTCAGGCTGTAAGGGATGCAGGCAGAGCTTTGGGCATGAGCTATTCGGCTGTTGACGAAATCGCAAAAATGATTCCCCGATATTTTGATGTTACATTAGAATCGGCTTTAAACGAAAGCCCCGATTTAAGAAACAGATGTCAAAACGACCCTTCTGCAAAAAGACTTATCGAGCTTGCATCCAAGCTTGAGGGCAGACCTAGGTCTACCTCTATACACGCATCGGGTGTTGTTATCACCGACGAGCCCTTAACAAGCTATCTTCCCTTGGCGGTAAACAATGACACAACCGTAACCCAATTCCCAATGAACACGGTTGCCGACCTTGGGCTTTTAAAAATGGATTTCTTGGGAATAACCTTCCTAACGGTTATTCATGATACCGAAAAGCTGATTAAAAAGCAAAACCTCGATTTTTCAACAGATTCGATTCCTCTTGACGATACAGAAACCTATAAAATGCTTTCAAAGGGCCATTCATTAGGTCTTTTCCAAATCGAAAGCGACGGCATGAGAAAGCTTCTTTTAAAGCTTCAGCCAAGAGAATTTGAGGATATTGTTTCGGTTATTTCGCTTTTCCGCCCGGGACCTGCCTTGTCTATCGACACATTTTTAAAGAACAGGGTAAGCGGAGCCGAAATTGAATATGCCGACCCTCGCTTGAAAGAAATACTTGACAATACCCATGGTGTAATGCTATACCAAGAGCAGGTTATGCAGATATGCCGAAGCCTTGCAGGATATTCCTATGGCAGGGCAGACCTTGTGCGCCGTGCAATGGCAAAGAAAAAGCCTGAGGCAATGGCGAAGGAAAAGGATATTTTCCTTGAGGGCGCAGTTAATAACGGCGTAAGGGCGCAGGTTGCCGAGGAAATATTCGAGCAAATGAGCGAATTTGCCAAATATGCCATTAACAAAAGCCATGCGGGCGCTTATGCCGTTGTTGCATACACAACCGCATATCT
>JAZSFY010000075.1:0-2068 GCA_045532415.1 Eubacteriales bacterium
AATCAACATCAAGGGTATTGCGTATTAGAATGAATATACCGCCGTTTTTATCCAAATATTGGGATGCCGACATATCCTCGCAGGCTTCTCTTATTGAAGCTTCCACAGGGCGATAATAATTTTCCTGCTCACTAACAATAAAAATAAGCTCGGTGCGTAGGTTTGCCCTTGTTAGGGTAAGAAAGGTGTTTAAAGCATCCTTTGTTCGGTTTATTGCAACATTACCTATTTCAATAGTTATAATAGGATAATCACCCGAAATACGCTTTGACCAAAGGTCGCCTATTTGTAATCTTGAAAATTCGCTAACCTTATGAGGCTTAGATTGATAAAGAACCGAGGAAAGGATAAATTGAGAAATATTATCCTGATTAGAGGGGATATACTCCCGTTTATCCCTTCTTGCCATGCGAATGCTGTTTTCACATTCCTGCTTGGTTTCACCGCAAGACACAAGAAAAACTGCTCTGCCTCCGTCACAGTTGCAGGCTCTTACAAGACATAATGGATCGATACATTCGAGAGTTTTGTTGTCCGCTTCAAGAGAAGTATAATCCAAAAGAGAATTTATCGAGCTTGCAGAAAGAGCTTCTCGGCTTGTTGCAAAATCAAATTCCATAGACCTATCCCGAGGGGCAACCGCAACAGTAAAAACATGGCTGCCGTCAAGACCACTTCTTCGGTGAAAATAAAGTATACGCTTTGATTTGTCATATTCACTTTCGATAAAAAGACGTGAAAAGGATATATGAGAAAGGAATTTCTTTTTGGTTTCCAAAACCGGCTCGAAGGCAAAGGTTATATCATATTTTTTCAGGGCTTCTGCACGGGTATTTATAATAAAGCAATTGGAAGACCTTGAAAAGCTATATTTCACACAGCCCGAAAAATCCTTTCCCGAAAATATATGAGAAGCGGTTCCGTTTCCCTGCTCAAAGCCGAAATTGCCCTCTCCTCCGCAAAGAGGAACACAACTATAATTTTGCTTTTCTCTGGAAAATATGACAATAGGCGAAAACCGCATTTTGCCTTGGTCAAATTCGGTATTTGAAATCATACGGTTGCCGTTTGAAATGGCAATGTGACCGCTTGAGGAAATCAAAGCAGACATATCCCCTCGGGAAATCAATTTTACGCTAGGAGAAGCAAGAGAGGATTTTATGGTTTCTCCTCTTGGCGAAGGCATATTATTCTTAATGCTGTCGTAATCCTCATGGTCATCCTCAAAAGTATGGGCATCTATGGGAATCTTTTCCTGCAAAAGCTCTCTTGCCGCAGACATTTTCGGGTCGGACATAAAACGCTTTACAAAGGGATTACCGTTAATGGCATTCATGCAGGCGATTATACTCATTCCCACATGATGAGCCATATAGCTTTTTACACATATACCGCCTGAATTATTGTTTAGGTCAATGGCTTCATAAAGACCGTATTTTCCATACATGCCAAGGCTTTCCAAGGCATTCAGATTTTTTATGGCAGGAGAACCCAAAACACATAAAGAAAGATAGGTTGAATAGGGAGAAATGATTTTTTCGTCATTTGAAATTCGGCGTAATGCCAAAGCTTGAATACCGTTTGCCTTATATTGATAATTCATTTCGCTGTCAAAGGCATAAAATCCGCTTTCGCTAACACCCCAAATATTATTTTCATAACGCTGCATCATTAAGGAAAATGCAACGCTTTCAAACATAAATGAATTTTTATAAAGGGGAAGAAACAGATGCGGCATCAAATATTCAAAGGCGGTACCCGACCAGCTTTTCATGCCGATATATCCAAATTTGTGTGTTAATGTTCTTCCTAAATTACTCCAATGCTTTTTCGATACCAAGGATGAAGCAACAGCAAAATAACCTGTCATTCTTGCTTCGCTCATTAATAGGTCATAGCAATTACTCTTTTCCTTTTCACCGTTTTCTCTTATGCCTATTTTAAATAATTCCCGACGGGAATCATAAAAGCATTTTAAATCGCAATTTTCGATAAGTTCAACACATTTTGTTTGTATTATCTCTAATTTCGGTTCTTCGCTGTAATATTCCTTCAAGCCCTCCTTAAG
>JAZSFY010000176.1:0-10811 GCA_045532415.1 Eubacteriales bacterium
TAAAGCTAATCTGCTCCTCGGTAAACTTAGGCTCCAATCCCTCGTATGCTTTGTTAAGATAGGATTTTAAAAGTCGGTTGCTTGTTTTATTGTTGCCGTAAAGCACAACCTTGTTATATTCCGAGGAATATTCAATCATGCCGTCAACATCATAAAGCAAAGCCGCCTTTTGATAACCTGCAACAGCCTCCTCAGGTGTAGGCGCACCCGAAAATACAACATTATAAAGATAAATAGACAATGCCGCCAATGCGATACCCAATATACCGCAAAGAATGTATATAAGAACCTTTTTCAATTTAGGGTTCATTTTCTTTTTCAGAGAGGCGGATTTTTCCTCGGGAGTATCATATATGTCAATAACCTTTTTGCTCATTCTGTTCCTCCGTGATTCTTTTATAAAATAATATCACAAGAGAAAAATAAAATCAATAGAAAAAGCTGTTGAGGCGCTAAATACACCCCAACAGCTTTAAATTAATCCTAAATATCCTTTTTCATCTGCTTTAGGATATTATTTGTATAAACGCTTGCAGAGGCGCAGAGAACCCCTTGGGTTATGCCGGCATATAAAACCATCAAGCATGAGGGCATATCCACGGGAAGATAAACCGTAAACTTAAATGCCGTTGCAAGTATAATACCCACACCGCCTAAAATTAAGGGAATCCATTTGTCGTTAAGGCTGCTTTTCTTTATCATTGCGCCTAATCCATAAAGCACAGGCACCAAAATATAAAGCTCGCCTTCTATGTAACTCGAAATATCCATAATAACTCCTTATTTGCCTGTTCTGACGGTTTGGCTGGATACATTACCCGAGGACGGGGAAGTAGCATCCAATTTTGCTTCCATAGCTTGGATATATTCCCGAGCCTTTGATAAACCGATGCCCATTTTCTGACAGCATTCTATAAATTCCAAATTAGAATTGGATTTCTTATACATATATTCGATTTGACCGCTTGCCGCAACTTCCTTAGCCTTCTTTTGGGCTTCAAATTCGTCAACACCCTTCATAAGAAGCGCTTCCAAATATTCATCGTATGTTTGTTTATAATATGCTTTGGTGTCATATGTTATTACATGAACTCTCATATCGGGATAGGTTCTTTCTTCATATCCGTATGCCTTTAGCATAAATATAAGCTCGTTATAAAAGTCCTCGTCAATATTATATCCTTCTCTCAGCTGAATCAGATATTTATTGATAATATAGTCATGCTCGTCATCGCTTACATAACCGTTGCCTGATGTGGCTGTGTTAATAAGCTGCTTTGCAAGATTGGGAGCAGTAATATTGGGAAGATAGGTTCCGCCGTCGTCGCTAGGGTCATCAACCGGCATATCCTTATAATTCTTACCTGTTGAGGTGTTCTTGTTGGTGGAATTGTTATTCTTCGAGCCGCTTGAAGAATCATTTTCCGCATCGTTGTATTTTGCTTCAAGCTCTGCCTGAAGCATATCCCATTCTGCTTTAAGCTTGGCATCCTGCAATTCCTTTTCTGCCTTCAATTCCAAATCCTTTGCATTCTTATCGGCTTCAAGCTGAGAATACTTGAACTGTAATTCCAAAGCCTGCATATCCTTGTCTGCCTTGATTTGTGCATTTTTGGATTGCTGCTCGGCTTTAAGCTTTTCAGCCAATGCCTCGCGCTCGGCGATAATATTCTGAGCCAACGCCTCCTTTTCCCAAGCAAGCTTGTTTGCTTCGATTTCCTTGTCATGCTTAAGCTGATTTGCCTGACTTTCCTTTTCCCAGGCAAGCCTGTTTGCCTCGGTTTCCTTGTCATGCTTAAGCTGATTTGCCTGACTTTCCTTTTCCCAAGCGAGTCTGTTTGCTTCGGTTTCTCTTTCAAGCTCCATTCCTGCGATTTCTGCTCCAAGCTTGGTTTTGCTGTCGAGAATGCTTTTAAGCTTTTCTGCCTCATCCATCGAAAGGGTGGATTTATTTGAGGCAAGGTCGGCATCAAGCTTCAAAGAGCCTTGATTCTTTTCACGTTCAAGGCTTCCCAATCTGTTTGACAGAGCCATGTTAGAATTAAGCTTGCCTTGTGCCGCCTCGCCCGAAAAGCCCAATCCGCGCTCGGCAAGAAGATTATTGAAATTTCTTTCGCTTCTTGCGCTGTCGGCATAAGCGGTATTTCTGTCAATGTCATATTGAGCATCCAATTGCGCTTTTGCCGTTTGATGCGCCTTTTCGGCATTCTCTATTGCGGTTTTATATAATGCGCTCAGCTTTTCTTCCTCGGCGGAATAGCTGTTTAAGGCTTCCTTAAGGCTGTTTATCTGGTCAATGTATGCCAAATCTGTCACTCCTTTCCTTTTCTCTTGTTTTTATGGAAAATCCGTGTATTGAAATATATCCGTCCCCCGTTTTGGTTATTCTTAACCTAAAGGGCATTGCACGTCTTAATGACGGACGGAAGGATATTCGCCGATGTCCGTTTTTGTCACCGTCGAAAATAAATCTTCTTCTGCTTATATCACCGTTTGCCTTTTCAAGCTCGAAAAGAAGCGTAACCTGACCTTCGGTTTGAATGTCCGCCTCAAAGCCCAAAATATCCGTTCTGCCGTTACTTTGGTTCAAATCCGTAAAAGGGCTTTCCCAAAGACAAATGTCCGAGCAGGGGGATTCTGAGCCGTTTCCGAATCGATACATGGCAGTGCCCTTGGAAAAATAAAGGGATTCGCCATAAACCGTGTGGTTACTTCCGCTAAAGCTGTTATAGGCATACCAAACACCTATATCGTAATTATATACAAACGCCTTTTCGTTCAAAATGAAATAAAGCTCGCGGTTTCCTTGAAAATCGAAAAATTTTACGTTGCCCTTGTCCTCGTTTATAAGCTTTATTATGCTTTTGCCGATAGGACCGGAAATGCATATTGCGTTTTTCTCATCGGGCAGGGAGGTTGATTCCCAAGCGTTCAAGCCGTCCTCGCAAAGAGTAATAGGTCGGTTATCCATAATACATCCCTGATTTTGGATAATCGAGCCTTTGGCTCCGTTTAGGTTAAAAACCGGAAAGGATGAATATGTATTGCCCAATCCGTCATCCCTAAGCTCGCAATAGGAATAATAAGCCTCATGCTGGTTGAATATAAGCATTCTGTTGTATTGCTGAACAATGCAGTTTATTTTGCTGTTGCCGATTATGGTAAAAGCATTGACGGGGAAGTATTCTGCACTTGGAACACCGTTTGCAAGGTCGGAATGGAACCTATAATTGGGATAGCTGTCGTTTCCCCAAAGGAACAATCTGCCGTCGGAGTTACCGCCGAATTTCATAACCCTTGTGCATCCGAAAATTCTTGTTTTGCTTTGCTCGGGGTCCTCCTTGCCATAGGTTATCTCCATGTTGTTCAAGCCCTTTGGAGGCGCAGTATCGAAATGAACATAATCCTTTGTTTCGCTTAATGAATATCCCGAATAGATAACCCCGTCCAAAGTTACCGATGCAATATGGTCGATATCGGTTTCGGCAAGATAATAATCCTGCGAAACACCGTCACAGGAGAAAAGCTGACGTCGGTAATCAGAAATAAGGTTTATCTGCTCGAAAATCTGACCTTCCCCCTTGGGAGTACAGCTCAAAGCCACCAATGGGATATAACCCTCAACGTCAGAAAGTCTTTCTCCGTCATATTTATAATAATATGTGCCCACCTTAATATAAAGACGGTCGCCAAACCCAAACATCATTGTGTCCCCAACGGCGATGTCGCCTATATAAATAGGCATCAAGGGGATAACCTTGGGGTTGGCTTTATATAATTTGCCCTCGGCTGTGAAAATCATAGCCTCATTGCCTGCAACAGTACCGCACCAAATCCCTCGGATTTTTCCGTATTCGTCGTTATAAATCTCCTGAATATTGCTTCTGCATTCAATAAAGCCTTCCTTTGTAACCCTGAAATTGCTCATTTCGGATGCAAACCCAAGGTCATGTCCAAGCTTTATTCCTTCATCAATACCCTTAAAGGTCTTTTGGGAGGTTGTCCTCATCAGTAAACCTCCCTGATTTCATGGCTTTTGGCTTTTCCGAATCCGAGAGCATTTTCCTGTGCAGAAATATAAAGCTTATTAAAATCTGCCGCCATGCCGTCGTCCTCGCCTATCATCAAAAGCCTTGCCAAGCCGTAAGGCAAAACCGATTTTGCAACTATATCGCTGCATTTCAGCGGGTCAACCATTGTTTCGGCTTTTAAAACCTCATGCTCGGTTTTTCTTATCCTGCAATCCAAGGATGAACATTCCGCCAGAGTTATATTCAAAAGCGTCAAGCTTCTTGTTTGCAGGTCATTGGTATCGTTTGCAGGCTCTCGGTCCTCCTTTGTCAATCCGCAAAGGTCAAGAGCCATTATTAAAACTTCATATCCTGTCATTAATTCCTCTTTTTTTAAGCGCGATGTTAGTAGATTCGCACTGTTGTTTTTAACCGCGCGAACACCCAATCGTGCTGCTTTCTTTTTTAAATTCCCGCGGTGCAGTTCATTCAAATCGTTACCGCTTCTCCGCGAGAGTTGTACCTTATTCAAAATCAAAGCAACTAGGGGCGATTCATGAATCCTGTAACAAACGAATCGATATTTATTAACGGTCATTCATGAATGCCCCCTACATTTAATATTTTACTTCAATCTGTATAAAGTTACTTTTCCAAAAACGGTGGCGGAAAATTAATGATTAATTACGCTTGTGTATTTAATAAATCCTACCTTAATGCCCTTGCCGGAAACAGAACTGCCGTCCTTGGCAACAACATTAAATTCTGCCATGCCGTCTTCATCGGCAATACCCTTTGAGGTCAAATGGATAACATTAAGACCCTTTTCAAGAGCAACAATCGCTTTGGGCGCCATTGCGCTGTAAAAGCTGTAAGCTGCGCTTGCTGTATCGGGAACATAAACCAAAGCCGCCAAGGGCTCCTTGGAACCGCCTATATCAGCAGTAATCTGGCTTTCGGTAATTTCGGGAAACTCTACAATACCGGCCTTAAAAAGACCGTTGGAAAGAGATGTGTTAATAATCATTCGTAAATACCTCCTTTAATTAAATGGTGTTGCCGCCGTCTTTAACGGGACAGCAAACCAATTCCTGGGGCTTGATAACCTTTGCGCCGAAAACAAGTCTGCCTCTTACAGCCTTGTCAAAGGAATTTTCAAGTCTGTCGAGAACCTGTGTTTCCAAAACCTGCTCGGCATAAGCGATTGCAGAATATGAGCCTGCAAGCATCATGGTTGCGCCGTTTACGTCGGCAAGCTGATTGGAAACATAAATATCGCATCCAAGCTCGTCGGTGAAGGCAACAGCGCCTGTGCCGTTAACACCGTTATTAATCTGAAACTTAATGCCTGCAAGCATAAGCTTGGTCTTAATAAAGGGAGGAACAACAATCCAGGTTCTGCCGTCGGGTACGTTAGCCTCCTCAAGCTTTTGCTTCATGGAAGCCACGGTCTGAAGAACATTTTCGGGTGTTGCGTCAACCGATTCCATAGTAGTGCCTGCATCACCGTAAAGAGAGAATACATAGCTGTCAACCTCGTTTTTAAGGAGATAGCTTGCACGCTTTGTCTGGCTGTCCTCCAAGCCGATAGAGGAGCGCAATGCTTCGATATCCTTAATCTTAAAGGAAAACGCCTTGTCCTGGTCAATAAGAAGCTGGAGAGAGGAATCGTCGATGTCCTCATAGGTAACCTCGCCCTCGTAATCATAAACCGTAGGGTCGTTAAGACCTATAAAAACAACGCTGTCGCCGCGGTTCTTGATATCACCTGCAAAGCTTGTGTTGCAGACGGTGTTGGCAAGAAGATTGTCCTCGTTTGTACGCAAAATCTCTGCGCTGATGATTTTTTCAATGCTGTTATAATTTGCCATAGTTAAAAACCTCCTTTAATTGAAACGCCAATTTTTCATGGCCTTTAAAATACCCTTGTAATTAGATTTAATGTCGCTGCCGCTCATTTTTTCCACCATTTCCTTGGTGAACACGGGCTCAGCCGATCCGTCAGATGTTGCCCTTGCGCTTTTCTCTGCGTTACGGCTGTTAACTCCTTCTGCATAGCTGTTTAAATCCTGCTGTACCGCAAGATAAAGAGCATAAGCGTTAACAAGGCTTTCGCCGTTGGCAACCTCATCCCAAACCGACTCGGGGATATCGTCTGCCGCAACCTCAGGGAAAAGCTCGCGGAATTTCTTAATATCAGCCGCCTTCGCCTCCTCATCTCTTTGAAGCCTTGTTTGCTTTCTTGCCTCCTTTTTGGATTCTCTTGCGGAGGTCAATTCCTCTGCCACATCCTGAGGCAAGCCCTCAATATCGGGAAGCTTCTCCCCGAAGGTGTCCTCAATTTTCTCCAAAAAATGGTCGATTCTCATACCTGCTTGGTCTGCAAGGTCATAAATTCTGTCAAGAATTTCTTCATTGTTGATTCTTTTCAAGCATAATCTCCTTTTCTTTTTGCTGTTCTTCTGCTTCTGCAATCTCCTGAATAAGCTTTTCCTTTTGGGTTATCAAGCCCGAGGGTAGCCTTTCGAGGTATTGCACCGTGGAAATCCTTCCTAATTTCAAAAGATTATCCAATGTGTTAAGACTTGAAATCTCACTCCAATAGCTGCTTGCGCCTACATCAACTCTGCAGGTAAGGAGCATATTTCGGTAATCCGAAAGGGAAAAGGTTTCAAAAACCTCGTTACCTTCCTCCTTCAAGCCTACCAAACGTCTGTCATCGTAATAGGAGAACATAAAATCAAGCCATATCAGCCCGATGTCCTCCACAAACTGATAAAGGTTTCGTCGAACATTCTCCAATGGCACCGCAGATGCATTCTGCAATGCAAGAATTGCGCTGGTGTTGTTGGGCGCAACGTCACCTAATGCCGCATCGGTGGCCCCAAGAAATTCCTTTGTGTTGGCGATAGCCATTGAAATAACCTCAAGCATACCGCTTTGCATTTGTCCGGGGGAAATTACCTTCGCCACGTTCTCCACAGGACCGTTTACCGCAATAGCCTCTCCAACTCTGTCCGACCAACCGTCCAAAACGGTTGAATCATAAACAACCTTTGAAAAGGCTGTGTCCATCATGTGCTTCATTACCATTGCAAAGCCCTTGTTAATGAAAATCTGGTTGTCGATCAATCCTGTGCCAACAGCCTGACCGTGCCAACTGTTCTTAACAGCGCTCCAGTTGTAAAAGGCAATAGGGTAGAGAGAAAGCATTGTTTCGGTTGTGTCCTTAATAATGGCATTTCTCACCGACTTGCGGTATAAAACCTGCCCCTTATCGTCCTTCCAAAGCTTAATGAGAGAGATGCATTTTGTTCCTTCAAGCTCGATTCTGGCTAAATCTCCCGATTGCTCAGTAAAATCTCTGTCGGGAACAATCTTGTCAATCTCATGCTTCGGCATACCGTTTTTCTCTGCCTCCTTTATAAGGCTTTCAACGGTTTCTCTTTGGGCGATAAGTATATAAGGCTGTGTCTGAACCTCCTTGGAATTTGGGTCACCAAAGAAAACGTTGGTGTTATCCAGAAGAACAGTTTTAAAATCCCCTGTAAAGGGCTGTCCTGTTTTGATGTCCTCATCCCAATAGGTATAGCAGACCGCATCCCCCGAAACAGCGGCATCGGTAAGAGACGAGGCGAGAAGATCGTTCATTTTACATTTTTCCCAACGCATATCTGCAATAGCATTGAGCTTTTCAGAGGCGGCGCTCGCCTCATCCTCTCTTAAACCGAAACCGCCTCGGGGACCTGCAAATGTATAGCGCATTTTAATGGGCGTCTGCATAATACTGCTTGTAAAATACCCGATAATACGCTTAAAGATATTGAACACAGGGGTGGGCAATCCACCCGAATTAAGGTTATCCCATTGGTCGCCTCTGTAAAACCTTTCGTTAGTGTTCACTTTTTCATAAAGGTTGATAGAGTAATTATAATCCTTACCCTTTTCGTAAAGAGCCCATTCCTCTGTAAAGGGCATCTCTTTTCTTTGCTTCATTTTTCTCCTTTCCTAATAAAGGATGAATTCCTCAAAATCTCCGCTTTTGTTCTCCCGTCCCTCGCCGAATGTATAATAGCTTCCCCTAAAGCTATTCGGGAGCTTGGGAGGTGTTTTTGGTTGTCTTGACATAAGGGCATATCTCAAAGCCTCAGGCGCATGGGTAATTTCGTGAGGTGTACCCGATGCGTCCTCTCTTATTTTGTCGTCAAACCTAAGCAAGGGCAGACATCTTATAAGATTCTGGCAATTTTCGGTTATAACCAATCTGGGCTCGCCTCCAAACGAGGCTCCCGATTTAAGATATTCTCTCACAATTCTCCAGCCTGCAATTCTTGTATTGTCGGCTTTAATCAAATGCCGTAAGCCCTTTGCGCTCATAATGTCAAAACCGCTTTTTCCGCTTTCCTGCCGTCTGTTCCAAAGGTCGGGTGATGCCACAGTATATCGAATGCTTTCGTTTTTGTCTGTTGCCGAAATAATCCTTTCTGCCGCCTCGGACAATAAAAGATTGCTTTCATAAAGCTCTCGGTAAACAATAATTCTTTCCTTCCATACAGCGCACCAAAGGCAGGCTGTCATATCAAGACCATAGTCCAACGCACGGAACCGTATCGCTCCCTCGGGAATGTGATAACCCGAAGGCACCACGTGACGGCTATGATCAAATTCGGGAAAGAAAGCTCCCTCAAAGGCATCCCAATCCCCATAAAGCATTGCTTTTCTGCGGGCATCGGGAAGGTTCATCAGTGTGTCAACATATTCGGGATTGTTCTCCATAATAAATTTGTTGTCGAACACAAGGCTTTTGATAAATCGGTAATGCTCCCCTTTTTCACTACCTCTGAAATCACGGTCAATAAACCGCCTTTTAACCCATTGATGTCCCACACCGCCCGGATTGCAGGTAAAATACATTCTCGGTGTAAAGCTTGCTTCCATACATCCCGATGCACGGTTGCTTTCGGTTAAGGCAAGAAACTGAAATTCTGTAAAATGTGTTGCCTCCTCCAGCCCTATAACCTCATAAGCCTGCCCCTGAAACTGCAATACATCGTTTTCGCTGTCGCAATACCCAAGCTTTATTCTCGAACCGTTAGGGAATCGAAACTCCTTTTCGCTTGCCGAATAAACGGCGACCCCCTTTAAAATCGCCATCATCGGCAAAAGATGATTTTCTCTCAATTCCGCCAAGGTTCTTCTTAACAAGAGTATCTGTATGCCCTTGTAATTCAAAGCCAAAAGTATAAGCTTCATTCTCATCGCCCAGCTTTTTCCTCCGCCTCTCGCTCCACCGTAGGCGGTGTATTTCGCCGTCGACTCGAAAAAGTCCTTTTGCTTTGGGTTCGGTTCAATGATGATTTCTCTCATTTTGACCAGTCAGCCGTCTTTCCCTTAAAAATAACCTGCTCGCTTCCTTGCCCGTCGCTGTCCTCGGGCTTGTCACGGTAACCGTGATTATTTTTCAGGTCAAAGGAAAGAACAGCCGCAGGAATCCTCCCTCCAAAGGCAAGCTGCTTTTTAATCTTGGCGATTTTGTTTCTCGCCAATCTAAATTCCTTGCCTACCTTCTTGTCGTTCATCATACCTATAAGCTCATCTCTGGTCATACCCAGATAATCTGCCAGGCTCTCAATGTCTGCAACCTCTCCGCTTTCCTTAAGGTATATCCCGAAATAGCTGTCAAGCTTCTCTTGAAGAATCTCCTTTGTAAGCTCGTTTTTCTTTCTGCTCATCCTTTTTGTCCTTTAGAACCTCCTTTCTTAAAATGCGAGGAAAGTAGAATCCGCATTTACTTGTCAGGGCGCTTGCCCCCTTGCTTCAAACGCCCTCAGCCATTCGACACATATATTCTATCACCTAAAAAACCTTTTTGCATCCCGTCTTTTTCCAACGAAAATCCCACGAAAATCCCATTTTTAGCCCCCGCGATTCTTTTAGTTCCCGCGATGTACTTGGCTCAAATTGTTATCGCTCCTCCGCGTGAGTCGTAGTAATAGGTAATAGGTAGTCGTAGGGGCGGGGCTTGCTCCGCCCGTCTTTTTTAGCTCCCGCGATGTACTCGGTTCAAATTGTTATCACTCCTCCGCGTGAGTCATACTTTATTGCAAATTGAATTAACAACACCACCGTAGGGGCGATTCTTAATTACCCCCAAAAACGACAGGCGTTTTCGGGGGCCCCTGAATCGCCCGTCCTTCATACACGTAACATCAAAATAACAAACAAAAAAAGAACGGCTCGAAAGCCGTTCTTTTGGACTTTAAATTTTTAACATCCCTAAACATATTAAAGGAAAATGTATTTCAATATAAACAACACCGCCAAAACATACATAACGGGGTTAATCTTCTTTGCCTTGCCGCAAATAAGGTTAAGAATCACATAAGAAATGATGCCGAAGGAGATACCCTCAGAAATACTGTAAAACAAGGGCATGGCAATAATGCAAAGGTATGCAGGGATAGTTTCGGTATAATTGTCATCGCTAAGCTTCAAATTAGCGATATTAGTAAACATAAGGAAGCCTACAACAACCAAAGCAGGAGCAGTTGCAAAAGAAGGAATTGCAGTAAAGATAGGCGCGAAAAGCATAGAAACAAGGAAAAGAACCGCTGTTGTAAATGCAGTCAAGCCTGTTCTGCCGCCTGCTGCAACACCTGCCGAGGATTCAACAAAGGTTGTGGTGGTAGATGTACCCAAAACCGCACCTGCCGATGTAGCAACAGCATCAGCCAAAAGCGCAGGACGAATCTTGGGGAGCTTGCCGTCCTTGTCGAGCATATCGGCCTTGCTGGCAACACC
>JAZSFY010000072.1:0-5915 GCA_045532415.1 Eubacteriales bacterium
TATCAACAGTATTCTTTATACCTACGCGGCTTTCTGGGGAATTTATTCGCAGGAAACTATATTTAATATAATCATATCTTCTTTTGTTATTTATATCGTTACAAGCCTTCTTGATACACCTGCGGTGTATATTTCAAGAAAAATTGCTCCTAAGGCAGGAAAGGAATAAAAAATGACAGCAAATCTAAAAACAGAGCAAAACCCTTTGGGTACCGAGAAGGTTGCGGTGCTTCTCCGCCGTTTTGCAACCCCAAGCGTTATCGCTATGATCGTAAGCTCTCTTTATAACATTGTTGACCAGATATTCATTGGTCAGTTTGTGGGAACCTTGGGTAATGCGGCAACAAATATCGCCTTTCCCGTAACAACCATTTGTATTGCAATTTCGGTTCTTTGCGGTGTTGGCGGCTCCTCCTGCTTTTCTATCGAGCTTGGCAGAGGTCATAAGGAGGAATCGAAAAACTGTATCGGCACAGCACTTATAACAGCAGGCTCTCTTTCGACCTTTTATGCGGTTATTGCCTTTATATTTGTAAGACAAATGCTCTCGCTTTTCGGCGGAAGCGGAGAAACCTTGAATTATGCGGTTGATTATTGCAAGGTTCTTGTGTTGGGTATCCCATTCCTTGTTTTGGGTAATGTAATGAGCAACTTTATCCGCGCAGACGGAAGCCCCAAATTTTCAATGACCTGTATGGTGGTCGGCGCAGTAATCAATATCGGCTTGGATGCAATTCTTGTTCCCATGGGCGGTGTTGAATGGGGTATGGAGGGTGCCGCTCTGGCAACCATTATTTCTCAGATACTTTCCTTTGTTTTCGCATCCACCTATTTAAGAAAATTCAAAACTGTTGATTTCAAGCTGAGTGAAGCAAGATTCGGCTTGAAAAGAGCAATCAAAATCTGCTCTCTCGGTATGAGTAACTGTGTAAACCAGCTTGCGATTCTTGTGGTTCAGGTTACAATGAACAATCAGCTCGATACCTATGCGGCGATTGAATATTCCGAGGAGCTTCGCCATATACCTCAGGCAGCTTTCGGTGTTGTAATGAAGGTCAATTCTATTCTTATTTCCTTCTTTGTGGGAATGGCTCAGGGCTCTCAGCCTATTGTGGGATATAACTATGGCGCAAGAAAGCATTGGCGCTCCAAGGAAACCTTTATGCTTTCGGCAACGGTTTGCTTCCTTGTGGCGTTGGTTGGCTTCCTTTTCTTCCAATTCTGCCCTCATGTGGTTATTTCCATATTCGGCTCAGGTGAAGCCGCCTATAACGAATTTGCCGAAAAGACCATGAGAATCTTCCTTTCCATGATAATGCTTAACGGTGTGCAGATGACAATTTCAAATTATTTCTCTGCAATCGGCAAGCCTGTTATGGGTATAATCCTTTCTCTTGTACGTCAGATTCTTTTAATCGTCCCTCTTATGATAATCCTTCCTTTGTTTATGGGGCTTGACGGTGTTCTTTATGCCGCACCTATCACAGACTTTGTGGCGTTTATCCTTGCGATGATTCTTATTATAATCGAATTTCGCAGAGAGGGATATAAAAAGCCACAAGAATAAAAATAGCGACCGTTGGGGTTCCAACGGTCGTTTTGTTATTTAAGAGAGAATAAGTCGTTTTACCATGAAATAGTCGGTTGCGGTTATCTTGCCGTCGCCGCTGCAATCGCATCTAAGCATTGCTGTTTCCTGGTCTGCAATCTCGGTTATGTCAAGAGTATCAAAAACAATCTTCTTTACCATAAGATAGTCGGTTGCGGTGTGCTTGCCGTCGTTGTTAACGTCGCCCTTAATATAGGTAGGCTCGACAACAGGAGGCTCAACAACGGGAGCTTCGGTTCCGTGAACCTCAACCTCGTTTACATAAGCAAAGGAGCCGTCAAGGTTAAATTCTATCTTGATAGAGCTTGTTTGAACATCCTTAACCTCAAGAGCAGTCCAATACATAACAGTATCCTCGCGGTTAAGTGCGAATTTGCCGATAGAAGTATATTCGCCGTCTATTAAAGCAAAGGCTTCGACACTCTTGGGAGGCTTAACGCCCATGCTTGCGCCAACGTTTGCAAGGTGGAGGCGGAGCTTGGTAATATCGCATTTCTTGCCTAGGTCTACTGTAAATGTACCCTTGCCGTTTTCAACGTTTTTGTAGGTGGAATAGATAAACCAGCTGTCGTTTGTTGCATCAAACTTATCTGCGGCAACGCCGTCTGTAAGATTTGCTCTGTAATAGGTGCCCCATTGAGAATCCGATACAGGCTCGTTTGTTACAGAAATGTTATAATGCAATCCTCTTATAAGATTGTCAAGAGGAGCATTATCGCTGTCAAGGGAGGGAGAATATGTGCCGAATACCTTGATTTCGTTAACATAAGAGCAGGGCGCATTAACCGCAAAATCGATTCTTACCTGAGTAGCCTCGGCATCAACAGGCAATTCTGTTGTATAAACAGCATCAGCCCCTGTGCTGAGAGTAAAGGTGCCCACAGAAACAAAATCTGTGTTGTCGGTTCTTACAAAGGCTTCAACCTTTGAAGGCGCAGAAACGCCATAGCCTGCTTGGTTACAAAGATTCAAGGAAATAGCGCTTAATTTATATTTGCTTACAAGGTCGATTGTAACGCTTGCGATACCGTCCTTAGTGTGAGTACCATTCCAGAGAGCAAACCAATTGTCGTTAGCAGAATTGAATTTGTCATAAGCAACACCGTCGGTGAGAAGTGCGCCGTAGGAAATGGAGCCGTCCTCGTTTTTAATTGCTGTGTTGGTGTTGGTAATGGTATACTTCTTGTTCAATGCCACGTTTTCGGCAACAACAGGTGTTCTTCCTTCGGGAACATATCTGAACATCCAAACACATTCTGTGTGATATTCGGTTCCTGCTGTAATTGTAGGTGTGGCATATTCACCCATAGGATATTTTGTGAAATAAAGCTTGTTGCTTGTGCTCATATCCCAGAATGCGGTTCTGTAATTGTTAATCTGTCCTTCAAGTGAATCCTGAAGTGTGTTAACTCTGACATCAAACTGATATTGAGAATTATTCTTGCCGTAGATTAATGCTCTTGTAGCATAGTTGCCTGAATTGTGGCTTCCTGAATAATTGGAGTTTTCCTCGGGAGTAATAACAGATTTGATAAATCCTCCGTTGCGGTCATACATATCGCAGTAAAGACCGTATTTCTTGGTTATAGGGAACATACAGGTATAAGACTGATTATGAGCAGCATCGCTGACATATTTATAGTCAACATTAAGCTTTATCTGAGGGCCTGTAATTGTATATTTACGTGTAACATGAGCATAAACATCGTTTTCTGTCCAGCCGTCAAGCTCGTTACCCTTAACAACAGAGCTGCCGTCAAGGTCGGGCATCTTCAAAAGCTTGGTCTTCTCGATAATGTGGATAACATTACAGGTTGCGGATTGACCTGCCGAAAGATTAAGCTTTGCGCCTGTTTCGCCGTTGTAAAGCTCAAGCGAAACCAAAGCCTCGTTGCCGTGGTTACCGCCGGACCAAACTACCGCACCGTTTGTGGCTTTAACACGGTAAACATATTCCCAGTCGGTATAGCCTTCAACAAATTGATGCTTTGTTCCGTTGTTGTCAACAAGATACATCATACCCAAATTAAAGGTACCCCATTGGGTTTCCTGAAGGGTATAATAAAGCTTGCCTGCATCGGTTGTGCATTCAAAAAGGTATTCCGAAACATATTCATAAGTGCTTGCGGTAGCCTTTCTTGTTACCTTGGTGGAATAGCTTGTTATGTCAGCAGGGGCGCCCTTGTTTTCGATAACATTATAATCGGTATAGCCCCAATAGCTGTTTACCGCCGAGGCGGAAAAGGGAAATGCGGAGATAAGCATTAACGCTGTTAATGCCAACGCGAAAAATCTTTTTGCTGTTTTTTTCATAATAACACGCTCCTTTGCATTAAATTATACAAGAAGATAATCAAGTTTTCAATCCGCATTTAAGTTAACATTTTCATCATTCTTTTGTGAAAAATATACAAAAGCGTTTTAGTTATCTAGATTCACCTGCGTTTTTATGCCAAAAATGAAAAAATGTTAAAAAATTATTGACAAAATGCGACGATTGGTGTATCATTCACTTGAAGGTTAGCAGGTGCTAACCGAATAATTTGGGTAATATTCAGGAGAATCTGATATGACACTTCGTAACGCAGAAGAGGGAATTGAATATACCGTTGCACGCATCGACAGCGATGACGAGGAGCTTAATGCATTTTTGTTTTCTCTCGGTTGCTATAGCGGCGAGCCTATTACCGTAATTTCCCGCCGCAGAAGCGGTTGCGTTATTTCTATAAAGGACGGCAGATATAATATTGATAACAATTTGGCAGAAGCCATTATTGTTAAATAAAATAATCCTCGGATTATTTTTTTGCAGGTCAGTTAGCCATGACTAACTCGGTATTTACAGCAAACTGTTAATATAAAAGAAATTCCACTTGAGGAGGAAAAGATAATGAGAATTGCTTTGGCAGGCAATCCTAACAGCGGTAAAACTACCATGTATAATGCTCTCACAGGCAGCAACGAAAAGGTAGGCAACTGGGCAGGCGTTACCGTTGACAAAAAAGAACGCCCTATTAAAAAAAGCTTTTACAGCGGTGATAAGGAATTAATTGCAGTTGACCTTCCCGGCGCATATTCAATGTCCCCCTTCACGTCCGAGGAAAGCGTTACAAGCACTTATGTTAAGAATGCAAACCCCGATGCGATTATTAATATCGTGGATGCAACCAACCTTAGCAGAAGCTTGTTCTTTACAACTCAGCTTTTGGAGCTTGGTGTTCCCGTTGTTGTTGCCTTGAATAAGGCTGACATCAATAAGAAGAAGGAAACCGTTATTGACACATCTGCTCTTTCTCAAAAGCTTGGATGTCCCGTTATCGATACCGTTTCTCTTAACGGCGAGGGCTTGGATAAGCTTGTTTCGGTTGCTGTGGGTACAATAGGCAAGGGTCAAAAGGCTCCCTATTCTCAAAATGGAGTGGATATGTCCAGCAAGGCCGCTGTTGAAGCCTCCGACAGAAAGAGATTTGAATTTGTAAATAAAATCGTTGCTTCTGTTGAAAAGCGTAAGGTTCACACAAATGAAAAGAACGTGCAGGACAAGATTGATGCTGTTCTTACAAATAAATGGGTAGGTATTCCTATATTTGCTCTTGTAATGTGGTTTGTTTTCTGGGTATCTCAGGTTGCGGTCGGCCCCTTCCTTGCAGAGGGCGGTGAAATCGCAGGTAAAGAAATTCCCGGTCTTGTAACCTTCATCGAAATGTTCGGTGAATGGGTTGGCGGTCTTATGGAAAATGCTTCGCCTATTCTTCAAACAATCATCATTGATGGTATAATCGGCGGTGTAGGCGCAGTAATCGGCTTCCTCCCCTTAGTAATGGTAATGTATTTCCTCCTTGCACTTTTGGAGGACTGCGGTTATATGTCCCGTGTTTCGGTTGTTCTCGACCCTATCTTTAAAAGAGTAGGTCTTTCGGGCAAATCGGATATTCCTCTTGTAATCGGTACAGGATGCGCTATCCCCGGTATCATGGCTTGCCGTACAATCCGTGATGAAAGAGAACGCAGAGCCTCTGCAATGCTCACTCCATTCATCCCCTGCGGTGCAAAGATTCCTGTTATCGCCCTTCTTGCAGGCTTGTTCTTCCCCGAATCCTCTTGGGTTTCTCCTGCAATGTATTTTATGGGGCTTCTCCTTGTATTCCTCGGCGCATTGCTTATTAAATGGATTTCGGGCTATAAATACAGAAAATCCTTCTTTATCATCGAGCTTCCCGAATATAAGGTTCCCTCTCTTTGGAACGCATTCAAATCCATGTGTGCCCGCGGCTGGTCTTACATAGTTAAGGCAGGCACAATCATC
>JAZSFY010000185.1:0-7435 GCA_045532415.1 Eubacteriales bacterium
TAATCATATCAGATATATTTTCTTCGACCTCGGTTCAACAATTGTTGATGAGGGCGAATGCTATAAAATAAGATACAAAGAAGCCGCCGAATGCTTGAATATCACAGCAGATGAATTTGAAAATAAGGTTATAGAATTTTCAAGGCAGAATAAACGTGGAGACCACGAGGCTGTCAAATATTACGGTATTCCCCTTCCAAAATGGCACAAGGAAGCAGAAAAACTTTATGACGGCGCTGAATTGGTATTAAAAGCTCTAACCGGCAAGGGATATAAATTGGGAGTAATCGCCAACCAAAGCCTTGGCACAAATAAACGGCTTGAAAAATGGGGTATTGCACAGTATTTTGATCTTGTTCTTGCTTCGGCAGAGGAAGGATTGGCAAAACCCGATATTAAAATTTTCAAACGCGCTCTTAACATGGCGCAATGCCTTCCTGAAAATGCCATTATGATAGGCGATAGGCTTGACAACGATATTGCACCAGCCAAAGCTATCGGAATGAAAACAATATGGATAAAACAAGGTTTGAATGGATTGGCAATTGTCAAAAGCGAAAAAGAAAAACCCGATTATGTAATTAGCCACTTACCAGAATTATTAAATTTCTTTTGAGGTCAAATCATGATAAAAGCAATCGTTTTTGATGCATTCGGAACGTTAATTTCTACAGGAAACGGGTCGGTTGAAGCCACAGCAAAAATCTTAAAGTTAAATAACCGAACCGACATTAACCCAAAAGAATTTTATTCTCTCTGGAAAAAATTGCATCGGGAGAATATTAATCAATCAAAAGAATTTGTTACAGAAGCGGATTCATTTACTGTAACCTTAGATAAGGCTTACAGTCATTACAAAATTGACGGCAACGCCAAAAGCGACATCAAAATAATGCTCGGTACCTTTGGAAAACGTTTTCTTTATAATGAGACTAAAGCTGTTATCGACCGCTTGAAAGAAAAATACATCGTTTGTATCGGCTCGAATACCGACACAGAACCTTTATCAGAAAATTTGGAACGAAACGCTCTTTCGATAGATAGAATATACACTTCGGAATCACTAAAATGTTATAAACCCGACAAACGGTTTTATGAAGCGATATTGACGGATTTAGATTTGAAGCCCACCGAAATACTTTTTGTCGGAGATTCTTTAATAGATGATGTTTTCGGTCCTCAGCAAATTGGCATCAAAGCCTATCACGTTAATAGACGGAATGAAAAATCAAATATAATAAAACCCGATTATGAGGTTAAAAGCTTAAACGAATTGATAGATATATTGTAAAAAGAACTGATGCGTTTTTCGCATCAGTTCTTTTTCATTAAAACCTATATCCGTAATTATAGTGCATGGGAAGGGATTCCTTGAACAGGTGGGAATCGTTGGAAACCATAAGCACACGGGGAATAACAACGCCGTCGCCTTCCGAAAACTCGATAACGGTTACACCTGTATGGCACATATCAAAGTGAGAGCAATATTGAGGATAGGGTATATCCAAAACACTACTCATAAACGCCGCGCCAAAGCCTTGGTGGGCGAAAAGAGCCACACGGTCATGGTTATTTTCCTTTAAAGCCTTATAACAGCCGTTTTCACGGTCATGCTTATAGCCAAGGGAGAGGAAAAGCTCGTCAACGCCCTTGTTAACACGCTCGATACCGTTTTTAAAGCGGTCACGCTCCTCGGCAAACTCGGGGTGGTCGAACCAATTTTCACCAAGCTTTTTCATTTCGGGGCTGACAAAAGCCTTGCGGCAACGGTTATTGTAAAAGGGCCAGCTTATACCGCCGTTTTCGTTTTTACAGGTGAAATCGTCCCAGGCATAGCATTCGTTACAAAAGTCAAGCTGAACGATTTCCTTTTTGGTCAATGCCGCTGTGGGCTCGGCTGTTTGAATTGCCCTTGTGGAGGTAGAGGCAAAAATCTTGTCTATTCCGAAAAGAGAAAGCCTTTTTGCAACAGCATCAGCCTGTCTTTTACCAAGCTCGGTTAAAGAATCGGGATTATAAATAGGGTCGCCGTGGCGAACATAGAAAAATAGCATAATAATTCCTTATTTCTTAACAGATTCAAAATCTTTTGGTTTTATAATTTAATTCTGCTTTTGAACCAACTTATATTCATCATAGAAACGGTAATATTTACATCTGCCGTTGCCTCTTGTCATAAAGTCCACCATATCGTCCTCGTCAAGAAGGGCATCGCAAATTAAATCTCCCGTTTCCTCGTCTATGCGGGCAAATTCGCAGGTTTCGCAGATTGCATCAATACTCATAGTCAACACAAGAACGGCTTTCGCGTACATTTTTCATAAATGCGCCAACAGCCTTATGGAGAGGATGAACGATATATGCATTCAAATCATCCCAAGAGTTATAATCGGCAACAAGAACAAGGTCGTAATTAGTTTGGTCTGCCTTATCGGAATTTGTTTCAACAACAGAGGATACAAGCTCGGGGATTTTGCCCTGAAGGTCCTTGAGCATATTTGCGGCAATTTCTACATTTTCCTTTTTGGTTCTGCCCTCGGCAGATTCAAGAAATTTGAACATTACGATATGTTTAACCATTTTTAAAGCTTTCCTTCCAAATTAGAGTTAATTTCTTCGTTAGATTTGCTTACGGCACAATACCATATATAATCGCCGTTAATTGTGAATTTTGCGGTTTTTAAGGGCTCGGTGTCGAGAGTGGGATAAGCAACAGCGTTTTGCTTTTTCAATTCAATTCTTGCCTCAAGGAAGGAAAGAAATGCACCCTTATCTGCGCCCTCCTTCATCTTGAAAATACCAAATTCGCAGGGCTTGAGAGGCTTGGTTTCATCAATATAAAGGGCATAAGCCTCAACACCGCTGAAATCGGGCATTGAAGTTGCATCACCAAAATAGGAGCGTATTAAATCGTCATCCAAGGCTTGAACATTATCACCGCTTTGAGAGGAATAATATTCTCCGCCTGAAAGTGAATATTTCTGGATTATAGCATCTGCTTCTGCCTTTACATCAATAGATTTAGGCTGAGAATCGGAGCCTTCATCCTCTTTTCCTCCGCAGGAAGCGCAGGTCAAAACCAAAAGAGCAGACAGAATCAACATCAAAATCTTTTTCATAGCAATTCTCCTTATATGTGATTTACAGATAAATAATAACCCATTTTTAACCATGTGTCAACAATTCTTTGGTAAATCTATATTAAAAAACACTTTTCTTTTGACAATTTGTGTGATATATTATAAAATGTAGTATTTTTTGGAAGAGGAACAAATATGGTATTTTCATCATTGCCCTTTGTTTTTGCATATTTGGTTATAACATTGGCGGTTTATTATATCTCGCCGTTAAAGCTGCGTAATCTTGTATTATTCGTGGTTTCTTTGGCTTTCTACGGCTGGGGCGAGCCTAAATATATCATATTAATGCTTGTTTCCATTGCTTCCGCCTATGGATTTGGGTTCCTTATTGAAAAATACAAAAGCAAAAATATAAGGCTTGCAAAGCTTTTCCTTGCCATTTCATTAATAATCAATCTGTCCTTTCTTCTCTTTTTCAAATACTACAACTTTTTCGCAGAAAATATCGGATTTGCCCAAATCGAAAACCTAACCCTGCCTGTGGGCATATCCTTCTATACCTTCCAGATAATGTCCTATTCTATCGACCTTTACCGAAACGAGGTTCCTCTTGCAAGAAAAATCATCCCTTTCGGAACCTATGTAACTCTGTTTCCCCAGCTTATTGCAGGCCCTATTGTAAGATACAAGGATGTTTGTCATCAGCTTGAATGGCGAAAAGAAACTATATCAAAGTTTGCGAGCGGTGTTCACAGATTTGTTATGGGATTAAGCAAAAAGCTTATTCTCGGCGACTCGGCGGCTGCCGCGGCAGAATATTTGGAAACAGCATCGGAATTTGAGCCTACTGTTATCGGCACCTGGCTTGTTATGATATTCTACACCTTCCATATCTATTTCGACTTTTCGGGTTATTCGGATATGGCAATAGGCTTGGGCAGAATGCTCGGCTTTGAATTTGTAGAGAATTTCAATTATCCCTACATAGCAAAAAGCATTACCGATTTCTGGAGAAGATGGCATATAACACTTTCTACTTGGTTTAAGGAATACATCTATATTCCCCTTGGCGGTAACCGTGTCGGAAAATTGCGGGGATTTTTCAACCTTGCGGCAGTTTGGTTTTTAACAGGCTTTTGGCATGGCGCCGATTGGAATTATATTATTTGGGGAATTTATTTCTGGATATTCCTAGTTATCGAAAAGGCTTTCCTTAAAAAGTTTCTTGATAAATGCGCTCCTATTGCAAGGCTATATTCTCTTGTAATAATCGGGTTCGGCTGGATGATATTCTTCCATACCGATTTGAATGTGATTTTCGATTCTGCAAAGCGTTTAATCGGAATAGGAGCAAGCTTTGGAAGTAGTTATGTTACCTATGAGCTTTTAAGGCTTTTGCCCTTTATTTTAGTTTGTATTCTCGGTTGCACTCCGCTACCCAAAAGGCTTTTTGAAAAAGCAGAAGCCCGTTTCCCTATCATCACCGCGATTTCACCACTGCTTACATCGGTTTTGTTTATAATTTGTGTGGCTTATATGGTGGACAACACCTTTTCGCCCTTCCTTTATTACATCTTTTAAGGAGGTACTGTTATGAAAAAACGTTCTGATTTAATAACCGTTATCTCCTTTTGTCTGATAATCGCCTGCCTTTCGGTTGGCTTTGTGGTTTTCCCCGACAGAAATTTTTCTCAACAGGAAAACCGCGCACTTGCACAAGCTCCCGAATTTAACAAGGACAATCTTTTTTCGGGCAAGTTTGCAAATGACGCAACGGTGTATTTTGCCGACCAATTCCCTCTACGTGATTTGTTTGTAAAAATCAAAAGCGGAACCGAATTGGCATTTATGAAAAAGGAAAACAACGGCGTCCTTTATGGGGGCAACAGCCAATTAGCCGTAAAAAACTTCAATTCCTATAAATCGATTCTCGAAATTACCGAAAACACCGATAGAATTTTCCCCGAAACAATCGATGCTCAGTTAAAAAATGTTGATGCTTTGGGCAATAAGCTTAATATTCCCTTGGTTACCGTAATCCCGCCGAGAACTATTGATATTGCCGATTCAGCATTCGATTATAACCGCCCCGACGGTGACGCTGTTTTTAATTCAATGAAAAATAATCTCTCTGAAAATTCGGGATATATTGATGCTTTGTCACTTCTTCGTCCCAAATATGAGCAGGGCGAATATGTTTACTATAAAACCGACCACCATTGGACAACATTAGGTGCATATTATACCTATTGCGAAATAATGAAATCCTTGGGAAAAGAGGATAAAATAATCCCAAAAGAGGAATTTGACATCGAGCAAATTTCTGATTTCTCGGGAACAACCGCCGCAAGAGCCAATTTCCCTTATTACGAACCCGATATTTTGGAAATATGGCATCTTGATGACGAAAACGATTATGAAGTTATTGCAGACGGAGAAAGCTTGGAAGGCTTATACAACCGCAGTTTTCTTGATGTAAGCGATAAATATTCGGTTTTCCTAGACGGTACTCATAACATAACTACAATTAAAAAGCAGAACGAGGAGCGCCAAACTCTCCTTGTTGCAAAGGATTCATTTGCAAACTGCCTTATTCCCTTTTTGGCAAGAGAATTTGATATCGTAGCCCTAAACCTTCATACCGTTACGGCAATTTCTGCGGCCGCAGAGGGATATGAAGCAGATGCGGTTTTAATAGTTTATAATACCGAGAACCTTATTACAACAGGCGACCTCGGCAAGATAAAATAATTTCGGAGGATAATATGAAAAAGACACTTTTAATAATCACAGCGTTACTTGTTTTTCTCTCGTCATTTCTTTGCGCCTGCGGCGGTCAAGATGCAGACAGCTCATCCCAGCCTCAATCCGTGGATGCTTCGTCATCTCAAGAGGAATCCAAGGAAATCTCTGCGGATGACCTTCCCGAGGATGCAGTTAGACTTCTTTTCACTCGCTACACCGAAAGCAAGCCTACCTTTGTTATGATCGGTACCTGTGCAGAGGGTGCAGAGGTTACTGCTCAGCTTGGTGATGAATCCATAACAGTTCCCTCATATCATGGCTGGTTCTCTGCCTCCTTCACAAAAAAGGGCTCACTTCACAAGGTTACATTTACCCAAACTGTAAACGGAAAAGCCTATGACATTCCCCGTACATATAATGCAATTCCTCAAACCTCCTCTTTAGCAGGCGAACAAAAGGTTATTGCAAGCAATACCGAATTTCAATTCTTCCTCAGTAAAATGATTCCCGATTTTGAGGGTGGAAACCTTTTTAGCAAAACATCCCTTAACAACATGAAAAAGAGAGTAAGCTCTCGCCTTGATACCATGCATCAATATAACCCCGATGCTGAAATCATTTACATGGTTATTCCCTCTCCTATGACCATTTATCCCGAGCTTGTTCCCGATACATATAAGCATAACGAGGGCGAAACAAGACTTGATCAGGTTACAAATGCATTAACCGAGGCAGGCGCCACAGTTATAGACGTACGCGACACCTTTAAAGCACACAAGAATGACGAAATGCCTCTTTACTATAAGCTCGACAGCCATTGGGCAGATTACGGGGCATATTTGGCATATACCGACCTTTTCAACCACATTTCACAGAAATTCCCCGAAGCTACCCCCAGAGCTATTGATGATTTCGATTGGGTAACCGACGATTACAAGAGTGCCGACGTTATAATGTATCTCGATATCGACCAAGACGATGTTACCGAATACGGCTATTACCGTAATTTCAAGGAAAGCATTGATGTTCCCGAGGAAATTCTCCAAATACCCCGTTACAGATTGCCTCAGCTTCTTTACAGCGATGATTGTACCGCAAAGATAACCTTTGATACCAACCGCGATTCGCTCCCTTCCTGCATGGTTTACAGAGATTCCTACTGCGCGGCTATCTTCGACCTTATTCCCGAAAGAATGGATGTTACAAATTATGTAGGTATGTGGAACTATGCATGGAATAATTCCAACATACAAAAGGAACAGCCCGATTATGTAATCTATATCGTTGCTGAATGGAATTTAAACGAGATTGTTTCTAAATAAAATCAAGTAATAAAATCACCCACGCTGACATAAAATAGTGTGGGTGATTTATTATGAATTTATTTAAAAAAATTAATTGGAAGAAGCTTATTATCGCTGTGGCAATTCCCTTGGCAGTTGGCGGATTAGCTGCATTGCTGACCTCAAATTCTCAGGAAATCTTTGCAACCGTCAACAAGCCTGCTCTCGCTCCCCCTGCGTGGCTTTTCCCCGTGGCTTGGACAATTCTTTATGTGTTAATGGGTATCGCCTCCTACCGCATCTGGCAATCTGTAACAACCTACGAAA
>JAZSFY010000187.1:0-6242 GCA_045532415.1 Eubacteriales bacterium
CCGATGTACTAATATGCCGTGCAGGCGCAATGACTCTTTCCGAGCTTGCCCTCCGTGGAAAGGCATCTGTCCTCATACCAAGTCCTCATGTAACCGAGGATCATCAGTATAAAAATGCAAAATTAGTCGCTGATGCAGGCGCCGCTGTTGTATTCCGCGAAAGCGATGTTGACGGCGATAAGCTTGCGGCTGCCGTTTCCGAGCTTATGGAAAATTCTGCAAAGAGAGCAAGAATGGAAGATAGCGTAAAGAATTTTGCCACACCTAATGCTCTTAACGATATTATCGATAACGCTATATCATTACTTAAAAAATAAATTGAAGGGAAGTGAAATATATGGAACAGCAAAAGTTTATTAAAAAGAATAAGGCTTTTGCCGACGCTCAAAGACGTAATGAAAACAAACGTACACGAAGAACTGTGTTCTATATATTCCTTCTTGTTTTCGTTTCGGTAGTATTTTTGGCTGTCTGTGCCGCAGTATTTTTAAAGGTAAATCAGGTTAATATCAATGGCAGCGAACGTTATAGCTATGATGAAATAAGAGCATTAGTGCCCATAACCGAGGGAGAGAATATTTATTCCTTTGATTCCGATGATATTGAAGAAGGAATATTAAAGGCGTTTCCCTATATTAAATCAGTTGAAGTAAAACGAGATTTGCCAACCTCGGTCGAAATCAATATTGTTGAAGAAGAACCCTATTTTGTAACCGAGCTTGCCGAGGATACCTATATTCTAACTGCCGATATGAAGGTTTTGGAGCGTCATCCCGATAAAAGTGCTTCCGAATTTGATTTTGTAAACCTTGATTTGAATAACGTTCGTGAATGCATTGTAGGCAGTAAGGTTAAGTTTGTAAATGACCGTACTCTCAATGCCGTTGCCGACCTTTATAAATGCATGGAGGACAATTATATCACCGACAAGATAACAAGCATTGATATACGCTCCCGATTCGATATCTATATGAATTATGATAACCGCTTCACGGTTTATGTAGGTAATACCGAGGATATTGATATAAAAATCCGTTTTCTCGTTGCAATAATCGACGAGCTTGATGAAAATGCAACAGGTGAAATCGATATTTCCGACCCTCATGAGGCTCCCGTTGCCCTCACATAAGGTGGAAATCTGCTTAAAAACTAAAAAAGATTGCTAAAAATAAATAAAAAACGAAAAAAACACTTGCAATTCTTTAAAAAACATATTATATTATATAATGTATGAAAATAAGAAACTTAAAGTTTATTTGGAGGTTCAAATATGCCCAACATAATCGCAGACCCTAACAAGGTCGTTATCAAGGTCATCGGCGTAGGCGGCGGCGGTGGCAATGCTGTTAACCGTATGATTTCCGCTTTCGATAAAGCAGACGTTGAATTTATTAATATCAACACCGATACCCAGATTCTTATTAAGTCCAGCGCTCCCACCAAGATCGCAATTGGCGACCGTATCACCAAAGGTCACGGCGCAGGCGCAAATCCCGAGCTCGGTGAAAAGGCTGCTGACGAATCTATCGAAGAAATCACCGAAGCAATCAAGGGCGCCGATATGGTGTTCATTACCGCAGGTATGGGCGGCGGCACCGGTACAGGCGCAGCTCCTGTTATTGCTAAGATTGCTAAATCTCTCGATATCCTCACAGTTGCTGTTGTTACAAAGCCCTTCCTTTTCGAAGGTAAGCGCCGTATGACTCAGGCTGAAGCAGGTATCGCAAGACTTGCTGAAAACGTTGATGCTCTCATTGTTATCCCCAATGAAAGACTCAAGCTTCTCACCGATAAAAAGATTACTCTTCTCAATGCTTTCCAGGAAGCTGACGATGTTCTCCGTAAGGGCGTTCAGTCTATCTGCGAGCTCATCACAGAAGAAGGTATCATCAACCTTGACTTTGCTGACGTTTCCTCTGTTATGGCAAACGCAGGTCTCGCTCACATGGGCGTTGGCAGTGCTAAGGGCAAGGATAAGGCAGAACAGGCTGCTAAGCTTGCAATGTCCAGTCCTCTTATCGAAACCAATATCAGCGGTGCTAAGGGCATCATCGTAAACATCATGGCTTCTCCCGACATCGGTCTCGACGAAATCGATTCTGCTGTTGCTATGATTGCTGATGAAGCACATCCCGATGCAAACATCATCTTCGGTGCTGCATTCGATACAACTCTCGAAGACGAAATGCGTATCACTCTTATTGCAACAGGCTTTGATGCAGATAAGAAGGGCGCTGATGTTCGCCGTCAGATGCAGCAGGCTGAAGCTGCAAAGGTTATCGACGAACCTGCAAAGGAATCCAGCACAAATTCCGATATCGACGATATCCTCAGCATGCTTAACAAGAGATAAAATAATATGCTTAAAAAATCCGCAGATGAAATTGTATTCTGCGGATTTTTAATATATTACTGTATGTGCTTATTGTGTTATGTAATCGAATTTCTAAACAGTAAAACAATTTAAAAGTCAAAGGCTGCTGCATCAATTCTGCAACAGCCTTTTTCAAATTTAATCAAATTTTCTTTCATAAAGCAATGCGGCAATCATAACAACAAAAACCGAGCCTGCATTGTGTACCAAAGCTCCTGTGGTAGGGGTAAGAAGCTCAAGGAACGAGAGTATAATCGCAAGGAAGTTAATAAATAAGGATAGAAAAATGCTGAACTTAATTGTTCTTAATGTAGCGTTGGACAGCTTTTTAAGATAGGGAATCTTATTGATGTTATCTCCAACAAGAGCAATGTCAGCGGCTTCCACTGCAATGTCGCTTCCCATGTCACCCATTGCAATACCAACATCAGCGATTTTCAACGCAGGCGCATCATTAACACCGTCACCGATCATTGCCACAATTTTTCCTTGATTCTTCAAATCGCTGACAGTTTTAACCTTTTCCTCAGGCAATAGATTTGAAAAGATTTTAGATATTCCTGATTTAGAGCCGAAGTATTCTGCCGCTTTTTGGTTGTCACCTGTAAGCAACACAGCCTCGGTGTTCATATCCAAAAGCTTCTTTATGGTGATTTGTGAATCATCCTTCAAAACATCCGAAAGGGCAATAACACCCGAAACTATGTTATCAACTACAGTAATAACCAAAGCCTTACCTTGGCTTTTTAGCTTTTCGATAACCTCAGTATCGGGAATTTCAAATCCCCTTTCGCTAATATATTTTTCATTACCGCAAAGAACGCTTTTGCCTTCAACAATAGCCGAAATGCCCTTTCCTGCTTCCATTTTAAATTTTTCGGGCGCTTCTAATGTAACATTTTCCTCTTTTGCTTTTGCAATAATAGCCTTGCCCAAAGGATGCTCGCTTTTGCTTTCGGCAGATGCGGTTAAATGAAGCAGGGTATTACTATCTGTATCATTAAACCCGATAATATCAGAAACACAAAGCCTTCCTTGGGTAAGTGTGCCTGTTTTGTCAAATGCAACTGTGTCCACCTTGCCCATTTTTTCCAATGCTTCACCTGATTTAATAATAACACCATGCCTTGTTGCTTGCCCGATAGCCGCCATAATAGCCGTGGGCGTTGCCAAAACAAGAGCGCAGGGGCAGAAAACAACCAATATGGTAACAGCCACAACAATATCCTGCTTGATTATTCCGCCGATAACCGCAAGTAATAAAGCAACAGGCACAAGCCAGCTTGCCCATTTGTCTGCGGTTCTCTGCATGGGAGCCTATTTGTTTTCGGCGTCCTTAACCATTCTAATAAGCTTTTGAAGTGACGAATCCTCGCCAACCTTCTTTGCCTTTATATCAATAGAACCAAAACGGTTAATAGTACCGCAGAAAACCTCATCGCCAACAGCCTTGTCAACAGGAATAGATTCACCCGTCATAATAGATTGGTCAATGCTTGTTTCACCGCTGATTATATCACCGTCAACGGGAATTGCTTCTCCGGGAAGTATACGTATAATATCCCCTACCTTGATTTCCTCAGCAGGTATGTTCTTTTCCTCTCCGTTGATTATCAATCTGCCCATGGTAGGCGCAAGGTCAATAAGCTTTTTCAATCCCTTTTTTGCTCTGTGTATGGTTTTGTGCTCAAGAATCTCGCCAATTGCCATAATAAACGCAACCTCGCCTGCGGCGAACAGGTCGCCTATAAATACCGAAGCAATCATAGCAATTGAAATCAATAATGCCGACGAAATCTTTCCGATACCGTTGTTAAATACAAGCTTTCTGCATGCACTGTAAAGAATTGGTAATCCCGATATTATAACAGCAATCCAAGCAGGGTCTAAATATAGGGGCAGGCTAACCTCCAAAAGGGACAACACAAGGCTCGCCGCTAAGGCAATACCGCTTAATATGGTTGCTTTAACGCCCTCGCACCATTCAAACCATTTTTCCATATAAATTAATCTCCTCCTCTTTACAATACACCTTGAATAATGTATAATAAATTCATTAAAGAACAACTTGTTCGATATTATTATATTAAGTGACTGGCTAAATATCAACAATCAATTTCCATTCAATGTAAGATACTGAACAAAATCACAAAAATGTACGGAGAATTATATGGACAGAAGACAGCGAAAAACTCGTAATGCCATTTTCGATGCATTCCAAACCCTCCTTGAAAGGAAACGCTATGACCATATAAGCGTTCAAGAAATAATCGACGAAGCCAATGTTGGAAGAAGCACCTTTTATGCTCATTTTGAAACAAAGGATTCTCTCCTTGATGCTATGTGCAGCGAGATTTTCTGCCATATTTTTGAAAACGACCCCTGCCCTTGGTCGGGTAGGGATTACGATTTGCAGGGAAAACTTTCTCATATACTTTGGCATATAAAGCATAGCAAAAACAATTTGTCGGGAATCCTCCTTTCGGATAGTGGTGATTTGTTTATGTCATATTTCAAAAAGCATCTTTTAAAGGTTTTCGAGCTTCATATAAATAGCTTTAATGTTGATGTGCCAAAGGATTATCTTCTAAATCACCTCGTCTGCGGGTTTGCCGAAACTGTGCGCTGGTGGATGAGGGAGGGAATGGATACATCCCCCGAGGACACCGCAAAATATTTTATGCAGATAACCGAAACACATTAACTAAACAACCGATTAATGTCAAAACAACCGATTGATAATTGATTTGACTGCAAAAAATATTATAATGAAATTGTAAGCTTACAAATCAATTTTAATGAGGTTAATATATGACAGTTAAAATAGGAACAGTAATCAAAGCTCTGCGTAATAAAAAGAAAATTACTCAAGATGAATTAGCGACCTATCTTGGGGTAACACCTCAAGCAGTATCTCGCTGGGAATCGGAAGCCTGCTATCCCGATATAGAAATGTTGCCGTCCATTGCTTCCTTTTTCGATATAACTATCGATGTGCTTTTGGATGTTAATAAAACCGAGAAGGAAAAACGCCGATTAAAGATAAAGAACGAAATAAGGGAAACAAATGAGGTAGCAGGACATAATGATGAATCCTTGAAAAGCGCACGTTTGTATGCAGCGGAATTTCCGTCGGATGAATATATTCAACTTCATCTTGCCAATGAAATCTGTCGTGTGCATATGTGGAAGGATGATCCCGATAAAATTGTTTTGTCAGAAGCCGAAAAGCTTTATCAGGTTTTAATTGAAAATACAAATAATTCCGATTTAAAGTATCATAGTATAAAATCATTGGCTTCTTTGTATGCAAACGGTTTTAAAAACAAGGCTTTGGCAAAATCAACAATTGATTCTCTGCCTTCGGTTTATTACAGCCGTGAAACCGCCTATGCACAAATTTTCGGCAAACTAGGGAAATTGGAGCCTATACAGCAATATATAATCACTTTGACAAATATTCTTGCTTTTGAGCTTCGGGAATATATTGCTTATAAAATGCCCAATGAGCCCGAACATTGGGATGAAAAAATCAAAATGCTTCATAAGGTTATCGAGCTTTTTGATTTGGTTTATGGAGACGATAAGAAGATTTATCATAATTTCATAGGTGATCTATATAGATATATAGCCACATATACTATTTGAAACCTGATATTTATCTCCATATTCTGTTAGTTTTTGAATCGCGAGGGGAAGTATGTCCACACAGTCAACTCTGCATGGAATATCAGAAAAATAACTCGCAACAGCAATGCTATTGCGTCCGACTCCGCATCCCAGATCCAGGACGCGCAGGGATGAATATGATTCAAATAGCTTTAAAGTATCCAGTACCGTTTGAACCGGCTTCTTCAGCCAGCTTCCA
>JAZSFY010000088.1:0-1608 GCA_045532415.1 Eubacteriales bacterium
GGTTATTTTAAAGACGATATGCGTGACGGTGAAAAGGGCCTTTATATCTGGCCCAACAACGAGCGTTATAACGGCACATTCCGTAACAACTTGATGGATACCAGAAAAGTTGACGAAAACGGTAATTTTATGGTTGATGAAAAGGGTGAATATGTTCACGGCGAAATCGCGGTTTATACATTTACCACAGGAAGAAGCTATCGCGGATATTTCATTGAAGGTCAAGCCGTAGGCGTCAGCATAATTTCGGCAGGTTAATTTTGAAAGCTTTTAACTTTAAACAAATATTAAAAACCATTTCCTCTTTTGCGGGTTCAAAAAGATTTGCTCTTTTGGGTTCGTTGGTTGCAGGATTGGTCGGTGCAGTTCCTTATTATTGCGAAGAAGCGTTTATTTTAACCTTTCTTTCGCTGTTTATGCAATTTTATATTGTTATAAAGCAAAAAGAAATGCAAAGAAGGGTGTTTCTTCCCTTCTTTTGCTTTTTTATAGGGTTTTACACCCCTGTTTATCTCTTTTTGGCGGAATTGTATCCCTATAAAAGATTTGGTTTTGATGAAAACCAAGCAATTTTTATTGTAATTTGCTCCTGTATTATAATACCCTTGCTCCATGCTTTTGTTGAATCGGTTATCATGATGATTTCAAAAGCATTCAAGGGACAATGGTCACATATTATTGGTTTTTCCTGCCTATGGGCTATTGGTGAATGGGTTCTTACATTAGGAACTTTGGCTTTTCCCTGGGCTAATATTTCGGTTTCATTAACAGGATTCCTTCCCTATTTGCAAACATCCTCGGTTTTTGGTAAATATTTTATTACCTTTATAACCGTATTTGCAATTTGCGCTTTGGTGTATGCATTTAATGACAGAAAAAGGTTTTATGCGCTTTTGGGAGCAGGGATTATTGTTCTTAATACTCTTGTAGGCGCGATAATGTTTGTCGTTCCTACAAAAAACAGCGAAACCGTTACAGCGGCAGTTATTCAAGGCAATGCCCTTGCAGACGAAAAATGGACCTCATCCAGCAGACAAGAGAATTTTGACAGATACATACAGCTAACAAAGGAAGCCGCAGAAAACGGCGCAAAAATAGTTGTTTATCCCGAAAGTGCTATTGCAATGGCATTTGTTCCCGACGGAACCATACATAAAGAAGTGGCAAAGCTAACCAAGGAATATAACATTACGGTTATTGCCGGGGTACACTATTACGAAAGCGGAAGCAATTATAATTCGGTTATTGCCATAATGCCCGACGGTTCACTTTCCGAGCGTTATGACAAAAGGCATTTGGTTCCTTTTGGTGAATTTATTCCTTTTGTTGATGTTATAGGCAAATTTCTCCCCTTTGTTGCCGAGTTTAATGCCGAAACCGGAACATATATAGAAGGAACCGAATGTGTTGTTGTTGAAACAGACTACGGCAAGGTTGCACCTTTAGTATGCTTCGATTCCATATTCCCCGATTTTTCAAGAGATGGAACAAAAAACGATGCGGAATTACTTGCAATCGTAACAAACGACAGCTGGTTTAACGACAGCTTTGGCATTTATACACATTTACGCCATGCAAAATTAAGAGCTATTGAAAACAAAAGATATA
>JAZSFY010000336.1:0-2378 GCA_045532415.1 Eubacteriales bacterium
GAGATTAAGGTTCTTCACGACAGCATACGTCCTGACAACAAGGTTTCTGTGCTGAAGCCTGCTTCTCCTTTATTAGAGCCTGCGCCTATGTATAGCCTTCAGGAAATGTTTAATTCCAACGGAGAGCATCCCAATTATGTCGGTAATATCGACAAGGTAGATGATCTGGAACGCAGAAGCTCTTATTATTGGAACTACCGCAGTATGGCTTCCCAATACAAGGATACCTTTGCTTGGATATATGTCGACCATACAGAAATCGACTATCCCGTTATGAAAGGACCTTATACCGACTATTACCTTTACCGTAATTTTCAGGGATACGATTCTCTTGCGGGAAGTATTTTTGCAGATTCTAATATGTCCGATACTTATTCTGCAAATGTAAATAATGTAATCTACGGTCACTGTATGCGAAACGGTGAAATGTTTAGAACATTAAAAACCTTTATGGAAAGCGCGAACCGCAACACTCTTGTTCAGGATATGAATATCGAGATTTATTCTAAAGAGGGGCTTTTTATTTACGAGGTTTTAAGCGCATACAGAGATGACGGCGTATTTTTTGTTCAAACTATTTTTGCTAACGAGAACCAATATTCCGAATTTCTAGATACTATCGTTTCAAGAAATACCTTGAATATCTATCAGGATTATGATGTTAACTCGCGTTTGGTTACACTTGTTACCTGTGCAAACGTTTCAAACAACGAAGATGAACGTTATGTTATGCACGGAATCCTGAAATCATTTATCCCTGCTTCACAATTATAATCAACAAAAAGGAGTCTGCTAAAACAGACTCCCTTTTTTGTTAAAATTCAGAAACAGCCCTATAAGCCATATTCTTTAAAAGTTGGGATGCATTATCTATGCAATATTGTATATCGTCATGTTCCCTTGAAAGAGAATAACACTTAACGACACCGCAATTATATATTTCCTCGAAGCCGTCAGACAATCCTCCCGAAATTAATATACAAGGTACGCCGAAGGATTTTGCCTTTTGGGATACAATCGCAGGAAGCTTACCGAATGAGGTTTGTCTATCGGTATTTCCCTCCCCTGTTATCACCAAATCAGCCTTTGACAGCGCTTCGGTGAATGCTTTTGACTCTGTGAGAAGTCGGGCACCGCTTATATATTCTGCATTCAAAATGCCCATAAGCGCAAAGCCTACACCGCCTGCGGCACCGAAGCCCGATTGAAACGGATCTATGCCGATTGCAGAAGCAAATGACATTGAAGCATTATCAAGCCATTGTATTTCAGATTCGCTTGCACCCTTCTGCTTAGCAAAAATCCTTGCGGCACCATTTTCTCCGCACAAGGGATTCTTGACATCACACGCGGCAATCAGCTTGACATTTGACATATCTATCATTTCGGTTTTATCAATGAACTTGATTTCCGAAAGAGAGCTTGGAACAGCCTTAAGCTCGTTTTTGAATTTATCTAAAAACCTAATTCCTAAAGCAGAAAGCAACCCAATACCGCAATCGTTTGTTGCAGAACCGCCCAAGCCCATTATTATAGTTTTAGCCCCCAATGAAATAGCTTTAGCAATCAATTCGCCAAAGCCATAGGTTGACGCACACATAATATTACGTTTATCCTTATCAACCAATGACAAGCCCGAAGCAGAGGCAAGCTCAAGATAAGCAGTAGATGAATCCTTATTGAAAATAAATTCGGCATTACCGCGGTTACCCAAAGGATATGCAACATCTGTTTGGATAACATCGCCGCCAAATATATTTTTCATACAATAGCAAAACCCCTCACCGCCATCCGACGAGGGGAATTGCATCACATTAATATTTTCATCAACTGCTTTTGCGCCCATAGCTATTGCAGAGCATACCTCGTTTGAAGAAAGACATCCCTTAAACGAATCGGGAGCAACAAGCAAATTCTTCATATTATGCCCAGAACATACCCTTGGGAGCAGGCTGGCTCATAATACATTGCTTCAAAAATGCAACTGCCTTTTCAAGGCCTTCCTCGGAAGTCATAAGGCTATCCTCATGCTCGATAGAAAGAATATCATCATAGCCTACCAATCTAAGGTTGCTGATCATATCGCGCCAATATTGCATATTGTTGCCATAGCCAACTGCACGGAAGATCCAAGAACGGTTGATTTCATCGCCATAATGCTTTGTATCAAGAACACCGTTAACTGCAGTATTAAGCTGATCGATCTTTGTATCCTTTGCATGAAAGTGATAGATCGCATTGCCAAGCTTACGAATAGCGGCAACAGGATCGATTCCCTGCCAGATAAGGTGAGAAGGATCGAAGTTTGCGCCGATTATATCGCCAACAGCCTCGCGGATGCGGAGGAGTGTTTCGGGATTGTATACACAGAAGCCGGG
>JAZSFY010000337.1:0-4084 GCA_045532415.1 Eubacteriales bacterium
GGCGGTCCCGGTATGCGCGAAATGCTCAATCCAACCTCGGCTATTATGGGAATGGGACTTGGAAACAGCGTTGCGCTTATAACCGACGGACGCTTCAGCGGTGCAACAAGAGGCGCTTGCGTCGGTCATATAACACCCGAGGCTGCCTCAGGCGGTATGATAGGTGTAGTTGAGGACGGAGATATTATAAGCATTAATATCCCCGAAAACAAAATCGAGCTTAAGGTAGACGAGGCGGTTCTTAATGAGCGCATGAAGAATTTTGTTCCCAAGAAAAAGGAGCTTTCGGGCTATCTCAAGCGTTATGCATCCCTTGTTTCGGGCGGTGCAAGCGGAGCTATTTTAAACTGATATGAAGGCATTAAAGGAAAAGCTGAATACGTTATGTATATTCAGAGATTTATTAAGGGATAATGTTATATCCTCCTTATGTAATTATCTTGAAGAACCTACAAGTTGGGCTTATGCCCAGTTTGTTTCGGCTCTTTATAAGGCAAACAACGGCAATTTGGCTGAATATATCAAGGAAATCTGCGGAAACAGCGATAATGTTTATGTAAAGGCTGTGGGCAGGGGAGAGGAAGTACCTTGCTATATGCAGGATGCCCTTTCCTCCGACCTTGATGTTCTTCAGGAGGTTTGCGGGCTAACTAAGGAAAAGCTTTGCGAAAGCCTTGATTATAACGGCTTTCTGCCCGAATTTGCCACAACCAAGCTGAATTTAAAGGATATTTATCTTCACAGAATCGATAATATCGCAAAATACGGCTATGGCATTTATGCAAAAAACAGAATGTTTTATGTGGATGATGAGGGCAATATCGTTCCTGTTCATAATCCCGATAAAATAAGCCTTTCTCAGCTTGTGGATTATGAGCGCGAAAGAAATATTATCATCGATAACACAAGAGCTTTACTTAATAATAAGCCTGCGGCTAATATTCTTTTAACAGGTGATGCAGGCACAGGGAAATCCTCAACCGTAAAGGCTGTGGCAAACCAATTATGGAGCGAGGGCTTGCGGATTATTGAGGTGCGTAAGGACCAACTAAGGGTTATTCCAAAGATTTTGGATGAGCTTTCGGGAAACCCCTTGAAGTTTGTTTTGTTTATTGATGACCTTTCGTTCCTTAAGGATGACGATAATTTCAATGCCTTGAAGGCTGTTTTGGAGGGCTCTGTTACCGCAAAATCCGATAATGTTGTGATTTATGCCACAAGCAACCGCAGACATATCATCAAGGAGAAATTTTCCGACCGTGAGGGTGACGATGTTCACCGTAACGATACGGTTCAGGAGCTTGTTTCTCTGTCGGAGCGCTTTGGTATCCATGTAACATTTTCAAAGCCCAACAAGGAAACCTTTCTTCATATTGTCAGCCATTTGGCAAGAGAAAAGGGAATCGATATGCCTGATGACGAGCTTAATCTCCTTGCCGAGCGGTTTGCGCTGTCACGGGGCGGAAGAAGCGCCCGTCTTGCAAAGCAATTTGTAGACCAGCTTTTATCGAGGTAAAAAATGTATTTTGACGATATAAAAATAGGAATGACAACAGAAATTGCCCCTGCTGTTATAGAAAAGGACAAAATGATTGATTTTGCTCTTTTGTATGACAATATTCCTCTCCACACAGACGAGGAATATGCCAAAAAGACACCCTTCGGCAGGCTTATTGCCCCAGGGGTTATGTCCTTTATGGCGGTTTGGGTGAAATATCTTGAGGTGGACTTTTTCGGCGAGGAGCTTCTCGCAGGTAAATCCACAAAAATCGAATGGCTAAAGCCTGTTTTTGCCGAGGATGTTCTTACGGCGAGGGCAGAGGTCACCTCTATGACCAAGCGAAGCCACCGCAACGGTATTGTAGAGGTAACGATTCATGCATATAACCAGCATGGCGACCTTGTTTTGACCGATGTTACCGAGGCTGTTGTTAAATGCAGACCGATTGAATGATTTTTAGAAAAATATTCTAAAAATCCTCTTGACTTTAGCGTTTTAAAGTGATATGATAATAGCACAATTTAATAAGCAAATGCGTTTGAGCAGGAACAAGTAGATTTGAAATAATCCTTCAGAGAGTTGTCGGTTGGTGCAAGACAATAGGGGAATTTCAATTTGAATACATCCTGCGAGCAGTGCGCTGAACGAAATTTCTTTAATTAGGCGCAACGGGGGTTCCCGTCATAGAACAAAAGTGTTAATTGACACTTGCAAAGACCGCGACCGTGAGATTGCGGTAAATAGAGGTGGTACCACGGGTTTTCTCGTCCTCTGCATTATAATGCGGAGGGCGTGTTTTTTTACCTCAAAAGGGTTTTTCCTCCGTAGATTTTAAAAATAAGGAGGTTGAAAAACACATGGATAAGGCTCAAATTTATTCAATCGTTGCCCTTTGTGCTTATGCATTGATTATGATTTTTATCGGTTGTATAAGCTATGGCAAATCCAAAACTCTCGACAAATTCTTAATAGGCGGCAGAAATATCGGTGCATGGGCAACAGCCTTTGCCTATGGTACAACCTATTTCTCTGCGGTTGTATTTGTGGGCTATGCAGGTCAGCATGGCTGGAATATCGGTATCGGCAGTATATGGATTGGTATCGGTAACGCTATATTAGGCTGTCTGCTTTCTTGGCTTTTGTTTGCAAACCGCACAAGAAAGATGACCAAAAAGCTTGATGCGAAAACAATGGCGGAATATTTCCAAAAGAGATACGATTCCAAGGGCATGAAGATTTTCGCGGCAATCGTTATCTTTGTTTTCCTTGTTCCTTATTCCGCTGCTGTTTATAAGGGCTTGGGCTCTTTGTTTAATGCTGTGTTCCCCGGTGTTGACACTTGGATTTGGATTCTTATTATAGCCTGCCTTACTGCGGTTTACCTTGTTGCAGGCGGTTATATGGCAACAGCTTATACCGACCTTGTTCAGGGCGTTATTATGATTGCAGGCGTTATCTGCCTTATTGTTACTGTTCTTAATTACGGCAGCGTCGGCGGTGTAACAGGTCTTTTGGAAAACCTCGGTAATTTCCAACCTCTCCCCAATGACCCCAATCCCGTTACAGGCGACCAGCTTACAAACATATTCGGTGGCTCCTCCTTTAGGTTCCTTTGCTTCAATATTATGCTTACAAGCTTTGGTACATGGGGACTTCCTCAGATGATTGGCAAATTCTATGCTATCAAGGATACTGCGGCAATTAAGCGCGGTACAGTTATCTCCACAATTTTCTGTATTATCATCGGATGCGGTGCATATCTTATCGGCAGTACATCCCGATTGATTCTCGGCGGTCAGCTTCCCGAGGGCGGTATCGACTCGGTTATCCCTGCTGTTCTTATGAAGGTTTTGGGCGAAAACGGCACATTCGGTCTTGTCCTTTTGGCTGTTATGATGATTCTTCTTCTTTCGGCTTCTATGTCAACTCTCGGCTCGGTTGTTCTCACATCGGCATCTGCCGTTTCGGTTGACCTTATACCTACCGTTAGAAAGAAGCCTATTAATCCCGATTCTCAAATGGTTCTCACAAGACTTCTTTGCCTTGCATTTATCGCCTGCTCCTTTGTTTTTGCAACCCAGAAGATTTCGATTATCGTAAATCTTATGTCCTTCTCCTGGGGTGTTGTTTCGGGCTGCTTTATCGGTCCCTACATTTGGGGTATTTTCTCCAAGAAGATTACAAAGCTAGGCGCCTATGCAGGTATGATCGCAGGTCTTCTGACAGTCGGAATCCCCACTCTTGTTATCAGCCTTAATTCCGGCTTTGCGGATGCTGCGGCTAAATCTCCCGAAATGGGTGTTGCGGCTATGGCGGTTTCGCTAATCGTCGTTCCTGTTGTAAGCGCATTTACAAAGCAAAAGGACGAAAAGCGTGTTGACGAAATCTTCCAATGCTATAACGAGGATATTTAATAGATTTTAAAAGTGAAAGACTGTAAAGCCTGTGTGGTTTTACAGTCTTTTTTTCGGTGAAAATGCAACCAAATGATAAATTTAACGAGTATAAGAGTGTTTTTGTCTTTGTATACGTATAATTTGACAAAAATCCCGATAACTATTGATTTATCAACAAAAAAGTAGT
>JAZSFY010000049.1:0-1958 GCA_045532415.1 Eubacteriales bacterium
CCCTGTCCATTTTGATATAAGGCTTTCCATAGCTGTTTTCAACGATATTGACGGTTAGATTCCTAATGATTTCTCCATTATGTAAACCAATCGCTCCCCAATCATAGGAATCCTCAACCTTGATTTTTGCTCTTTCGGCGTCCTGCCTGTCCTTGCCTAAATATGCGATTATGTCGGAAATTCTAACGACACATCCCTCTAACGTAGAGGGAATAAGCCTTTTGTTATTTTCAGGGTCAAGATAACATTTTTCGATTGCGTCGTCAAATTCCTCAAAGCTTTTCATAGCCTTGGGCTTGTATTCCAAAAGCTCCATTTCACCGTTGTGAGAGGCAATTCCGTTTAAAGTTTGCAGGCTGATATTATAGGGGAATATTCCGTCTAAAACTCTTACAGAATGGATGTTATGGCTGAAATGCCTGCCTGCATGGTTGAAATATAATTCATCCAAAATTCTTTCTCCTGCATGACCAAAGGGAGTGTGACCGATGTCATGCCCCAATGCAATAGCCTCTATTAAATCGAGATTCAATGAGAGTGCTTTGCCAATGGTCCTTGCAATACGGGAAACTAATTGCACATGAAGTCCGCGCCTTGTAATATCGTCGTTTTTGTAAAATGAAAAAACCTGAGTCTTGTCGGCATATCTGTTGTAATATGGACAATGGATAATCTTGTCAATGTCACGAATAAATGCCGTTCTCAAAACAGTTGCCTTGTCATATTCGGGATTTCTTCGTATAACTCTGCTTTCGTCAAATGCAGTAAAAGGAATATTTCCGTTTTTTCTGTCCTCGGTTATTTTGCATTCGATTTCCTTAGATAAATATTTATAATTCGACATTAAATTCACCTCAATAAGCCTATTTTATCACAAAATCAATTCTATTTCCACAATTTTTGTTGACAATTTTGGCATCAACAGTTAAAATAAATCAATCTTTTTATGTGGGGGTAATTAAATGATACCTAAGGATTATGTTGTTGTGAAAATCGAGGGTGAATATGCCTACCTTCGCGAGCTGAATGCATCTCAGTCCGATGATGATATATTCATAGCCCTCTATCTTCTTCCTATGGGAACCGATATAGGTACAAAGCTTCATTACGAAATGCTTGAATATACAATTATAGATTGAGATAATTATGAAAAATAGCTTAGTTTTGCAGGCGTTGAAATTTGCGCTGTTTTCTGCTTCCGATGCACTCGTTGCAATGGCAAGGTATTTGGCTTTTACTCGGTGTTTATACCTATTTCCGCATGGCTCGGCCAGCTCGCTGAAAACGGCGGTGTTAATGAATATATAATCCTTGCGGTTAAAATGGGTATCCAATTTGGCTTTGGAATTTTTGTTCTGTAAATTTGTGGTTTACAAGGATACAAAGTAAGGCTAATAATATATATTACTATTTTTTATAAAACACAAAGCAAAAAAATATTGAAAAATACACTTTACTGTGTTATTATGACATTGTTAATCTTTTGTTTCCTTGGAGGAAAAAATTATGAGTATCAGAATAGGTATTTTCGGATATGGCAACCTTGGCAGAGGTGTAGAATCTGCTATCCGTCAGAATAATGATTTGGAGCTTGTCGGTGTTTTCACTCGCAGAGATCCCGATAAATTAAAGATTAAAACAGAGGGCGTTCCTGTTTACCGCGCAGACGATGTGAAGAATTTTATAAATGATATCGATGTTATGATTCTTTGCGGCGGCAGTGCTACGGATTTGCCTGTTCAAACTCCTGAATTGGCTAAGTATTTTAATGTTGTTGACAGCTTTGACACCCATGCAAAGATTCCCGAGCATTTTGCAAATGTCGATGCATCTGCTTCTCAATCGGGAAAAACTGCAATAATTTCCTGCGGCTGGGACCCTGGTATGTTCTCTCTTAACCGCCTTTATGCTTCTGCAATCCTTCCTGAGGGAAAGGATTATACCTTCTGGGGTAAGGG
>JAZSFY010000178.1:0-3543 GCA_045532415.1 Eubacteriales bacterium
ACATGGCTACGATCCGACTTTAAGCTTATCTCTGCCGATTACCTTGTGACCGAATTTGACCTTTGTGTATAAAAACGCCAATGGTGTTGCAATTATTCTATACCAAAAAAATCTCGTAAACCGCTTAAAAATCGAATCGAAGCAATAAATATAATCTCCGTCGATTTGCTTGGGCGTTATCACAGCAGTAGAAAATTCATCTGTTTCTTCATTTGAATAATAAATAATTTTTCGCTTGTCCGATTCCTCCGCCTTCTTTCCTTAGATACATCAATAAATATTTTTTCCAACATTCTCATGAGGTATATCATTCGTAATATTTGTCACGAATATCCGATGTATTTGCAATAAATATTATATTTTCGCCGTCCGCTTTTTCAACCTACCGACAGTTTTCGATTCTATAATTTCGGTAGAATCACCATTCTACTATTGGTAGAGCAGTCTAAGTATATTTTACTAACATTTTATTAACCAAATATTAACTCTTCCTCAACATTTGTTGATTTTTTAGTTCCCGCGATGTGCTCGGTTCAAATTGTTACCGTTTCTTCACGGGAGTTGTGGTTTATATAATATGATGCATATAAAAACCGTTTCCTTTCGAAAACGGTTTTATGTATCACTTTAATTTTTCCAATGCCTCAAATGCGCCTTCCATTGCCTCCTCTTTGGAGGAATAAACCTCCTCACCGAAAACACTGTCCAATGAATATTTCCAATTATCTCGCCTGCTGTTGTAATATATAACCACAAGATGATCGTTAATCTTCAAATAACTGTTATTGTTCTTGGAAATCTTCCAATTTCGGTTTTTAAAATTCTCTTTTCTTGCCTGCCTGCTTTTAAATTCCTGCTCGCGCTTCTTGGCATTTTCAATATCGCCTTCCATTTTACCTGCACATATACATCCGACGCCCAAAGGACGGTATTGAGGATGCTCCATGTGATGAACATAACGTATAATTTGATGTCCGCACATTTCACAAACACCGCATGGCACGCCTAAATCGGTTACACCAACACAAACCCAACCGCTTTTGGGAACATCATCTCTTTTCCAAAGGTTCTCATAATCATCCAAATCGGGCTTCTTAATCTCCTCCTGCTCTTGAATAATTTGGTTTTCCTGCTTTTGCTCAATTCTTTTCGAAAATACCTTTTGCTCTATTGGAATATATTCATCCTTTTTTACTACCTCTATTTTTTCGCAATTTTCCTTTATAATCTTAGGCTTTTGTGTTTCCTGCCTTTTATTGAAAAAGTCTGCCGAAATATCTCTTTCGCTTTCAAGACGGTCGAATTTAATTCGGTAGCTGTTTCCGTTTTTGGCTAATCCAACAATAGTACCGTCACCGAATGCAGGATGTGAAACTCTGTCACCGATTCCTTTAGCCTCGGTTTTAATAATCTCTCCGCCAAGGCTTTTTGCAAAATCATCTGCGCTGTCCTGCAATTCCTTTGAGATTGTGCCTACTCTGATGTAATTCTCCTCGCCGATTTCCTTTAAAAACCTTGAAGGAAGCTTTTGCTTTCCGTTTTGGGTATAACCCTCGCTGTCCGATAAATAAAGCCTTTTTTCGGCTCTTGTAATCGCTACATAGCAAAGACGTCTTTCCTCCTCAAGCCCCATTTCCTTTCGCTCCTCAATGGTTTTTGCAGAAGGGAAGATACCCTCCGAAAAACCGATTATAAACACATTAGGAAATTCCAAGCCCTTTGAAGCATGAATGGTCATAAGCTTAACCATGTCGCATTCTTCTTCGCCGTCTTCCTCGGATTGAAGCGAAATCTGGTTGATAAATTCACGCAAGGAAACCTCCTCGCCAAAATTCCTTTCAAATTCACTTGCGATTCTTTTAAATTCCGAAAGGTTGTCGAACCTTTCCATATCTCCAAGCTCACGGATATATTTTTCATAACCGCTTTCACCGCATGCTCTTTCAACAATATCCGAAAGGGAAGCGGTTTTGTAAATTCCTCTGATGCCCTCAATCATTTCGACAAATTCTCTGCCTGCGCTTTTTCCGAGAATGCTGTCGTCAAGGTTACCCCTCAAGGCTTCAAATAATGATTCTCCGTCACGTTGAAGCTGAATAAGCCTCTGCATCTTAACTCTGCCGAAACGCCTTCTGGGAGTGTTAATAATGCGCTTAAAGGCAACGTCATCGTCAAAGGCAATCAACCTTAAATAAGCCATTATGTCCTGAATCTCCATGCGCTGATAGAATTTCACACCGCCGAATATCTCATAGGGAATACCGCATTCGGTAAACTTCTTTTCGATAATTCTCGACAAAAATCCTGAACGGTAAATAACTGCAAAATCCGAAAAATTACATTTGTCATTTCGCTTGATTTCTTGAATAAGGTCGGCAATCTTGTCAGCCTCGGCATATTCATTCTTCATGTGGTAATGAAAAACAAATTCGCCGTTTCCGCTTTTGGTGAAAAGCTCCTTTTCGAGCCTGTATTTGTTCTTTTCAATTAAGGTGTTGGCGCATTTAAGTATTTGAGGTGTGGAACGGTAATTTTGATTAAGAAAAACTGTGCTGGTGGGAACATGGCTTTTATCAAAATCCACAAGCAAACGGACGTCCGAGCCGCGCCATTCATAAATATTCTGGTCTGGGTCCCCGACAATCATCAAATTATGATGCTTTCCCGACAAAAGGTCGATCAATTCCATTTCATCTCCCGAGCTGTCCTGAAATTCATCAACCTGAATATAATTCAGCTTGTCCTGCCATTTTTCCAAAACCTCGGGACAACGCCTGAAAATATCCAATGTAAAATAAAGAAGGTCATCGAAATCCATGGCATAAATCTGCTTTTGCTTTTGGAGATATTCCTCCATGATTTTTTTATCGATGCTGACGGCATTTTCTATAATAGGGCAATAATCGGTACAGCACATTTTGCTTACATATCCTCGGTTCATGGATTTGTATGCGCCAATCTGCTTCATAACCTTTTCAAAGCTTGCATGGTCAAGCTTCACTTCAAATTTTTGATATATCTCACCCAAAATCGCCTTTTGGTCGCCCTTGTCGATTATGCGGAATTCCTTGGGATAAAATATCTTTTCGATATCCTCTCGCAATACTCTTACACAAAACCCGTGATAGGTACAAATAAGGGATGTGTCATATTGGTTTCCAATGTATGACCGTATCCTGCGCTTCATTTCTCCTGCGGCCTTGTTTGTAAAGGTAACACAAAGTATGTTTGCAGGGTCGATTCCGTAATCCTTAACAAGATATGCATATCTGCTTACCAAAAGCTTTGTTTTACCGCTTCCTGCTCCTGCGATAACCCTAAGAAAGCCTTCGGTTTCATAAACCGCCTCTAATTGCTTTTCATTTAATGAAGTCAAATATTCCATAAGCTATTCCTTTCCAATATATAGCCGAAAAGAATCAAAATCAATTCGGGTATACTTCTTCATTATCAATCCTAACAAAACTACTGTCCAATAATCGTCCCATTGATAAACTATTTTATATAATTATTGTAATTTATTGTAGGAAAAACATCAATAAA
>JAZSFY010000302.1:0-7096 GCA_045532415.1 Eubacteriales bacterium
TTTGGCGCACTCTGCCTTGAATCTCAGGAGGAGCCTAATATTCAAGCCCGTGGAGAGGGAATACCTCGCCCCGACGAGGAATATAAGACCTTTACAGCATACAAATTCTCCCGCAATTAATTATTTTATACAAAAATTATCTTAGGAAATTTTGAAAAATCGTTCGATTTTAAGGGTATTTTCTGTTGAAAAATAGAAAAGCTTGTGATATAATCATCCTAATATAAATTTATATTTAATTTTTAGTTAAATCTTTAGTTTTTATATAAAGGAGTCTATGTTATGGCAATGTATTTTGAACAAGAGTCCCATACATTCAGCGAATATTTGCTGGTTCCCGGCTATTCCTCTGCTGAATGTATCCCCTCCAATGTCAGCCTTCGCACACCTATTACAAAATTCCGTAAAGGGGTTGAGGAGCCTGCGGTTTCTATCAATATTCCCCTTGTTTCTGCAATAATGCAGTCTGTTTCGGATGATAAAATGGCGATAGCTTTGGCAAAGGAAGGCGGTCTTTCCTTTATCTACGGTTCTCAGACTATTGAAAGCGAAGCTGCAATGGTTCGCCGTGTAAAGGCATATAAGGCAGGCTTTGTTTGCTCTGATTCTAACCTTAAAATAGATGACACCCTTGCTGATGTTCTCTATTTAAAGGAAAAAACAGGTCACTCTACTGTTGCTGTAACCGATGACGGTACTCCTAACGGTAAATTAATGGGTATTGTAACCTCCCGCGATTACCGTGTTTCCAGAATGGATAAGGATACCAAGGTTTCCGAATTTATGACTCCCTTCAGCAAGCTTGTTTATGCTTACGAGGGTACCACACTTAAGGAAGCTAACGATATTATCTGGGATAATAAGCTCAATTCTCTCCCCATTATCACAAAGGACGGCAATCTTTGCTATTTCGTTTTCCGCAAGGACTATTCCTCTCATAAGGAAAATCCTTTGGAAATCCTCGATGCAGAAAAGCGTTATATGGTAGGCGCAGGTATCAATACCCGTGACTATGAAGAACGTGTTCCCGCATTGGTTGAGGCAGGCGCAGATGTTCTTTGTATCGACTCCTCCGAGGGCTTTTCCGAATGGCAGGCTCGCACACTTAAATGGATTCGCGATAAGTATGGCGATTCTGTTAAGGTTGGCGCAGGTAACGTTGTTGACAGAGAAGGCTTTATGTTCCTTGCAGAAGCAGGCGCAGACTTTATTAAGGTAGGTATCGGCGGTGGCTCTATCTGTATTACCCGTGAACAAAAGGGTATCGGCAGAGGACAGGCTACCGCAGTTATCGAGGTTGCTGCTGCCCGTGACGAATATTTTGAAAAGACAGGTATCTATGTACCTATCTGCTCTGACGGCGGTATCGTTTACGATTACCATATCACTCTTGCTCTCGCAATGGGCTCCGACTTTATCATGCTCGGCAGATATTTCTCCCGTTTCGATGAAAGCCCCACAAACAAGGTTAACATCAACGGCACATTCATGAAGGAATATTGGGGCGAGGGCTCTGCCCGCGCACGTAACTGGCAGCGCTATGATATGGGCGGCGACAAGAAGCTTTCCTTCGAGGAAGGCGTTGACTCCTACGTTCCTTATGCAGGCTCTCTTAAGGATAATGTGGGCTTGACTCTTTCCAAGGTTCGCTCCACAATGTGTAATTGCGGCGCTCTCACAATTCCCGAATTGCAGAAGAATGCCAAGATTACCCGTGTTTCCGCAACCTCTATTATCGAAGGCGGCGCACATGACGTTATGCTCAAGGACAAGGCTGCAACTCCCGTTAAATAATTGAATTTTTGGTCAGCTCTGTCTTTTTTCGGCAGAGCTGATTTTCTTTGGTATTAAAACATGACTATAATACTTCAACAGCTTTTCGTTCTTTACATTTTCATATTTTTGGGCTGGCTTTTCGGTAAATTGTCCCCAAGGCAAAACCAACACACGGGGATTTTGTCCTTCCTTTTAGTGAACCTCTTTTTGCCCTGTAAGGTCTTTTCGACCTTCGCCAAGAATTTCACGGTATCCTATATAACCGAAAACAGCAAAACCATTTTCATTTCAACAGCATTCCTTTTGACTATAATCATTTTGTCAAGGGTGTTTGGCCATGCTGTTACCAAAAATGATTATGAGCGTAAGGTTTATAGATATTCATTAACCCTTTCCAATTACGCCTATATGGGATATGCTCTCTGCGAATGGCTTTTCGGCGAATCGGGCTTGACCGACCTTATTTTGTTCTGTATCCCCTTTGCCATATATACCTATTCCTTCGGCTATGCCATGCTGACAGGGAAGGGTGCAACTGCAAAAAAGCTGTTGAACCCCATGACGGTTGCAATTCTACTTGGAATGATTGTGGGATTGTCGGGGCTTAGGCTGCCCGATATGCTAACAAAGACCTTGTCCTCCTCGTCTGCCTGTGTTGCTCCTGTAAGTATGCTTCTCACGGGCATGACTCTTTCCTCATTTCCCCTTAAATCTCTGTTTACCGATTTAAAGGCTTATGCCTTTGTGGCGGTAAGGCTTTTGGTGCTTCCCTTGGCGGTTTACGGCGTTTGCCGACTTCTTGGGCTGGATTCGGTTATAATGCCTGCTACATTAATGGCTTGTATGCCTTGCGGCTTAAATTCAATCGTGTTCCCCAAGCTTATCGGTGAGGATTGCTCCTATGGCGCAAGGCTTGTAACCCTTTCTCATTTGTTTTCTATGGCAACCGTTCCTCTCTGGATATCTCTTGTTTCTTAATAAGCATACAAAAAAGGCTGTCATCGACAGCCTTTTGTTATTTTTATGTTTAAATGCTTTAAAATAAAAAGATGATTCGCAAAGAAGTTCCGGCGGACAATCGCCTTCACTATTGAACGAACCATCTCTAGTGGTAGTATAACACCAATCACTAAAGTTGTCAGCAAGATCAACAAAATTTTTTAATCGGCTCCTGTTTCGTGGAAACTTTCGTGGAAACTTTCGTGTTTTGATGATGTTTCGAAGGGGAATAATCAAATGCTACCAAAAAGATAGATGTAATGTTTAGAGCGTATACTTTATTTATTACTTATCACTTATCACTTCGCACAAATCACTTGCGCTCCAAGCACTATACCTATTCATAATTACTTTTTATTTATTACTTTATCATAGGGAATAGGTAATATGTAAGATGTAATAAGTAAAAATCCCCGTACTATCGTACGAGGATTTTTGGTGGACCATCAGAATCCAAAAACAAATTTTTTGTCTTTGTGTCGTTTTCCTCCAATTCTGTAAGTAATCTGTCATTTATCGTAACAGTATCATCACCAGAATTGAAAGTGATTGTAACTCTATCATCGTACAAATAAATTGCATTAACAAATATCTTTATCAGCATTTTCTGATATTTTAAATCCGAGATACTTCCGTCTTTGAGCTTGGTTAAGAAGAACTTGATTTTCGGTTCTGTAAGAGATGGGAACGGCATTGTTTCTTTTGAAATTTGCTCTTTGATGTATTCTTGCTCGGATTCTAATTGAGAGATTTTTTCATACAAACTCTCACGTACCGTAGCACTATCGGTTTCTAAAATCGCATTCAATGCATTGTTTCGTTTTCTTTCATTTTCAGACAGTTGCTTTTGCAGATAGCGCAAATTTGATGTATCTCTTTCCGCTTCGCATATCTTAGAAACTTCTCTTGCTATCTTTTCGATATTTGAATCTGACAACAGCTTTCGGCATTGTGCGATAACGAGTTGTTCGATGTAGTCCTTTTTAACCATCTTTTTATCGCACTTTTTCTCTTTTCTGCCGTTGCAAATGTAGTATTTATAAGAATTGCCTTGCTTTCCTGTTGCGGAATATCCTGTCATCATTTCTTTACAATGACCGCAGAATAATTTTGTTGTCAAAAGATATTCAACCTTCGCTCTTTTTCTTGCAGGAGCTTTCTGATTTATTCCCATCCTTTCGGCAACCTTATTGAATAATTCATCGGAAATTATTCGAGGCATACCATTGGGAATTTCTTTGCCTTTATATGTATAAACACCGATATATCTTTTGTTCTTCGCTTCTGCGAATGCCTTCTTTTGTTTTTGCAGACAAGTCTGCACGGTAGTATTCGTCCATGGCGATTATCATTCCTTTTACAATATTTCTGTGGTGGTTAGCAGTGAGTTCGAGTAATTGATTGATTCTATTTTCGTTTATCATATTTTTCAAGCTCCTTTCTGTTTGTGGATTTTTTGATATTTTTTCGTTTGTTACATTCCTTAACATTTTTTCACCTCCATTCTTTCGTTCTTTAGAAATTCTTGAAATTCTTGTTCGTGGGTTTGTATGTAATCATCTATATCGGCAAATATGGATAGTGCAAATTCACGTATCTGATTTTCTCCGATTATATATTTGTCAAAATCCATATCCGCCGAATTCCTCCTTTCACAAAATTTTCGCATAGTGCGCCCGCGACCACACTGCTTATAACGGAGGAAAAATTCTGTTCGTGGGAAATTACGAGAATTTTTTTGCCGACAAAACATACAATATGCACAAAAAAGCAGCCGTATATTACTGCTCGTTAAGTAATATATGGCTGTATAGAGCTTATTTTTATAATTTTTTTGTGCAAAAGTTACTAAATTTAAGATTTTTTCGAAAAATGTAAAAAAGAAGCAGAATGTTATTAAAAACACTCTGCTTCTTTATAATGGTATATGTGTACACTGCATCACTTATAGTATATTACTTAAGTTAACTATTTAAGAACAACTCAAAAACATCTCCCACCGTTTTTGCAGTTACCTTAGTCGAGTCCTTATCATCGCCTGTTTCATTTTCAACAAACATTTTATTGATATATTCGTCATATAGGGTTTTCATCATACTACCTATCCTATCACAATTTCCGACAAGCCCATTTAACACATCTGAAGCGTTCTTTAATACTTCGTATCTATCAGCAAAATTCTTGTATACAAGTTTGTGATTGATTTCGCTCCAACCTTCCTCAAAGATGGTTCGTGTTTGAATCTCGATTTTCGCTTCATCCGTGTTGTTTTTATTAGAATAAATTGTATAATGAATTGAGCGGTATATATTTTTTTCGACGATTGCACCTGTTTGTTTTGTGATCTCTTGGAAATAATCTTCGTTATCGCCCTCGCGTATTTTTATGTGAACATTTTCAGCAGTTTGACCGCCGAATTTATCCATAATTTGCTTATGAATAGAAAAGCAATCTTCCTTGAAAATATATAGAATTCTTATGCCTAATAGATCTGTTATTTCTGTGAGATAATTCTTCTTATCTATTGTGATGTTTTTAGTTACACACTTGACAATAATCTTTTTCAATAAACTGTCTGTTTTTTTTAATCTATATCGATATGAATGTACATTTTCAAATTTAGCTATTTCTGCGATAAATTCTTGTATTTTAGTTAGGTACTCACCAGATGAAATTTTACTCTCGTATTCTTTTCCGATTTCCATCAATTGGTCCCATGAGCCACCTTGTTGCTCATATTTCGTAAAACAATCTATCAAATCGTAATTTTCAAGAAATTTTTGTTTATCATTCTGTATTTCTTCAAAACTCATTTTTAGATTTTTCATATAGTTAACGCCTTTCTATCAACATGCTACACAGTTCGACATATCGCATCCGCAAAAAAAGCCTTTAATAGCCAATTCTAATGATTTTTGGGTATATATTCTGTATTTAAAATTGTAATACAAAAGTTCCATAAAAGGCAGTAAATTGTCTCCACAATTATCAATTTTTATATTTTTTTCTTTTAGCATCTTAGCAATCATAATTGCTTCGAAAACCTTTTCGTTGATATGTATATATTTTGCATCAAGTTCTTTTTCTGTTGGCAACTGAATCGGACTACGACGCAACAACCAAAAAGTTTCATAACCATATATTTTATCCACATTGGTGTGCTCGATGCCTTCGTATTTTTTCAATCTATCTACATCTTCAAAGTAATCTAAAATTGCTTTACCCAAAAGAGTCGTATTGATATATACATCATCGATAATACCCATTGCTTCCAATATATCTTGCATTTGAGTTAAAATATTAGTGTATCTTTCCTTAACTGGATATGTATCCAATAAATATTGGATAAAGTCTTGTCCTTCTTTTGACATACCTTAAGAACTCCCGTCATTCCATTTCTTTAAGTTTTGCAAAGACTTCTGTGTTTACAAATTCTTTAACTGCATTTGTGTCACGTTGTTCTTTTTCGATCTGATAGACCACTTCAGTATTGGTTGAACGCTCGTAATTATAAAAACCCTTTTTTATACGTTCCACAAAATTATTTGCCGCTTCCGCTTCATTAATGCGTGGCATTTAAATCACTCCCTTTACTCAAAATTATGAAGTTAAAATCATTTGACATAATATTATATCATGTTATTTTATAAAACGCAATAGAAAAATCAAATTACTTTAAATTTGCATCTTATCTGTTGGAAATATTCTTTGATTTGGTGTTTTGAAGCCATTTCGTTAATAGTTTGTGCAAGATTGGCAAAAACATTTACTGAAAATCCGAAAATAATTATAAAACAAATGGTTGTAAAAAATTGGTTGTGGCATAATGCAGACGCAATGAAAAGCAGAGGGCCAAAAGACTCTCTGTTTTTCATTACAACCAAACCGTTACGGCGAAACCGCCGACATAGAAATAGGGTTTTGTGTAATATTGTGTTGGTGGAGGCGAGGGGAATCGAACCCCTGTCCGAAAACCCGTCCACGGTGCTTTCTCCGAGCGCAGCCGTTTATTAGGATTCCCCTTTATTCACGCCAAACGGCAGGCATGAATAAACGGTAGCTTCATTAATGCATGGAAGGGCTCAAAGCTTTGCCCGACACACGTTCACCGCTAAGTCACGCCATATCCAAGGCCGCGGTATTCCTTGGTATGACGGTAGCTGCTTAGGCAGCTACAGCTACTTTATTAGAGTTAGCGTTTAATTTTAATTTGCACATTTTAAAGAAGCTGTGCGCTTCTGCTCGCTTACTCCGCTTTTTGATCCCCGTCGAAACCTTTACGCCCCCATATTGGTAACAAACCTTTAAGGTTTGTTACAGT
>JAZSFY010000283.1:0-2127 GCA_045532415.1 Eubacteriales bacterium
AAAGAAATCCTCCAGCAAAAAGAAATAATTTTTGCTTCCCGCCCCCCGCTTTTGTAAAAGCGGGCCAAAATTTTTTATTTCCCGCCCGCTTTTACAAAAGCGGGGCAAAATTTTTTAATTCCCGCGATGTACTCGGTTCAAATCGTTACCGCTTCTTCGCGAGAGCCGTTAGAATAGGTAATAAGTAATAAGTAATAGGTAGTCGTAGGGGAGGGGCTTGCTCCTCCCGTTTTTCTTTCCCTAAACCTTTGTTTTCTTTTCCAAACAAAATAAAAATCTATTGCAATTTTGTTAATAGTTTGTTATAATACCCTAAAGAAATTATGATATCATGGTAAAGCATTATTTAATATAAGGAGGGAATTATGAATACATTTCTTCAAATAGCAATAGCCTTGTCGCCTGTATTGCTTTTGTTTGTGCTTCTTTCGGTTTTCGCCAAAAAGGGAAAAGCATTAAACATTGTTATATCGGCTTTGGCAGGCTGTGTTATCATCGGGGCGGTTGTCTGCAATTTTGCAATAAAGCCCGAACGGGTAAGAAAGGACGATGAAGAGGTAATCTCCGAGGAAAAGGCCTTTGAGCAGATAGATATAATCTATTCTGTTGCCGCTAATACAGGGGATTATGAATACGCGCTGGAGCTTTTAAAGGAGCTTCGCGGCGACAGCTATGACAATTACGAAATTACTCTTTGCGAGGCATATCTTAACGGTGCTTTAGGTAATTGGAAAAATGCCATGGTTCTATATAACAAGGCAATCGAATTAGGCGGCGCTGCCGACCCTAATTTTGCTCAATATTGCACTCTTGCCCTAGAGCAATCTAAAATAGACTATGGGGCTTCGGATTACCGTGATATTCCCGACAGTCCTGCGACAGCTATTGAGGATTTAAAAACCCATTCAAAGGATACTATTACAGGTAAAACAACCTCCTTGGAAACAGAAATCTCCTTGGTTGCAAATGTTATTTCGGAATCAAAGAAGGTTTTTGATGACTATCTTTCCGACGGTACGGTTGACCAAACCGTTGTAAGCGACCTTATTGCCACATTGAACCGTGCTGTTTCAAAAAACAGCGGTCTTTTGAAAATGGACGAGGTTAGAATCTGCCGTGCAAAGCTTTTGGTTTTGGCAGGAAAATATTCCGAAATAGCCAAGAATATTGATGACGATTCTATCTATGAGGAGCTTGCCATTGCATCCGAGCTTTCTATAAACGGTCTTTTAAAGGACAAGGATTTTGAAAAATACAGCGATAAATATAAGGATAAGGTTGAAGCTGTATGCGACCAATTGGACGAGCTTAAGGATGAGCTTAACAACGATGAGGAAGAAGCACTTGTAGACAGCTTGCTTGAAAAGCTTGAATCCAACCTTGACCCTTCGGCATTGGATATATTAGAGGACGGCATCACCGCAAAAACCCTTGATGACGATTTTACCGACAAGCCCAAGGCTCACATCCAGCTTGCGAAAATTTCCTATGAAAAGGATGATGAGGACAAGGCTAAGGGACACATTTCATCTGCGCTTAATTCCTTAGGCGTTTGCGAGGATGAGGAATTTTATGTTCCCTTGGGAGAAATCGCAAGAGTTATTAACGATAAGGACAGCGGAAGCGACCTTAAAAATGTCGCTACCTATGTTGACGAGGTTTTAAACAGCACCTCTGATAAGGTTGTTGTTTCGGCTGTTGAAAAGGCTCAGGACGAGATTATCGATAATGGCGGTAATCTCGGCAATAATCAGGGAAGTGCCGACAGCGAAAAGAACACCTCCTTCGATTCCTTTATGGGCGATGCTATCAGCCAGATGCGTGTTTCTGTGAATATAACCAACGTTAACGTTGACAATTTCTCTCAGGTTACCGCAACAGTAAACTTCGACGAATCCTTCTCGGCTTCTGCTGAGGAATTGAAGAATATGATAACCGTCACAGACTGCGGTGTTCAAATAACCGATTTTACAGTAGAAAAGGTTGAATACAAGGCAGCGAATATACTTCTTTGCTGTGACGTTTCGGGCAGTATGTCGGGTGACCCCATAAACGACCTTATTGCCGCTGTTAAGCAATTTATCCAAACCTCCTCCGATAAGGAAAATATTGCTCTTGTAGCATTCG
>JAZSFY010000278.1:0-3024 GCA_045532415.1 Eubacteriales bacterium
CCCTTACATTTTGCGGATATCGCTTTTCCGTCTATAAGTGTCATAATTTTTTTACTCCTGTTCGTTTTCTATTTCTTCAATGTCGCCGTCTAACATATCCTGCTCGGCGAGGATTTCTGTATCGTCATCGTCGATTTCTTCAATGTCGCTGTCTATATCGTCAATTTGAGGCTCGGCTTCAAAAACGCTTTGGTCGAGAGCATCGGTTTCGTTTGCCAAGGCAACCTTAATTGATGAATAAGCCGATTTGTATTCCGACATCTCGCTTTCGATTTCCTTGCTTCTCTTGTAAAGGATGATTTCGCCCACAACAGCGGCAATAAAGCACATCACCCCTACAAACACCGAAAACTTAATTGCACCGTTAAGGATATAAAGGCTGTCGGCGCGGATAGATTCGATAAACGCTCTGCCCAAGCCATACCAGCCCATATAGGCAAAGAAGATTTCGCCGTTGAATTTCTTTTTGCGGTAGAGGACGAAAATAATTATTGCCAAGCCTATAAGATTCCAAAGGGATTCATAAAGGAAGGTCGGGTGAACAAATTTATAATCGGTTAAAATACCGTCAACATAAACATGCTCTAATTCCATTCTCCAAGGGAGCTTTTCAACGCCCTCGCTCCAGCCGTAGGCTTCGGCATTAACGAAATTGCCCCAACGACCGATAGCCTGACCAAGCATAACCGCAGGCGCAAGAGCATCGAGCATGGAAAGTGCGCTGGTTTTTGCGATTTTGTTGTAGATAAGTATAACAATCAAGCCAACGATAATACCGCCGTAGATTGCAAGACCGCCCGAGCGGATATTTATCATGTCGAAAAACGACTTGGTTTTGTAATAATCCCATTTTGTTAAAACATAAGCCAATCTTGCGCCCACGATTGCCAAGGGAACTGTTAAAAGGGTGGCATTATAAATAGAATCCGAGATAAATTCCTCTTTTTTGGTTCCCAGATAATTGAAAAGAAGGAACGCAAGGGTTATGCCTATTGCGATTATAACGCCGTACCATTGGATATCAAGGCCAAAGATTGTGAATGCAGTAGGGTCGATTTCAAATTCAAGCCCCAAACCGGGGAATCCGATTTTGTTCATAAAAGCTTGTCCTTTCTTAATTTATTATGCTTACCGAGGCGTTGTCTGTGTCGATTGAAGCAAGAGCTTCCCTAACCTCGTCAAGGGTAATATCCCTCAATGCCTCGATGCAGTCGAATTCGTCATAATCCAAGGAGCCGCAGACCGCCATGGCAGAGGTTAAATCCTCGGCTGAATCAAAAAGTGTTATGCTTTCGGCATAAGCCGCCTTTTTCTCACGAAGGAATTGCTCCTCTGTGAAAAATTCGGCTTTCCGTTTTTCGATTTCCTCTTTTGCCAAGCGCAAAATTTCGTCGGCATCCCTTCCGCTTCCCGAAATAACAACATGGCCGTTGTTTTTTGTTTGGGCAAAGCCTGCATAAAAACGTTCGTTCAGCAAGCCCTTTTTATAATTATCGCAGTAAAAATCGCTTGCTCTGCCGAAAATTAGAGAAACAGCAAGACGTATTGCAGTGCCCTTGCGGAATGCCTCCAAATCGTTTTTGGGGAAGGGAGGACATTTTATTCCGATTGAGAACAAAGGAACCGCCACAACACCCTCTGCAACAGTTTTTTTGGTTTTAACCTCAAAAGGCTCATCGGGATAAACAGTTTTGGGGCGCTTTCCGCCATTTTCGGGGAAAAACTCCATTGCTGTTTCCAAAACCTTTTCTCTGTCCACGTCACCGCAAACACAAAGAGTGAGATTGTGGGGGCAATAGAAATGGTTGAACGCCTGCTCTAATGTTTCCATGGTTATTTGGGAAAGCGAATCCACAGTACCCGAAATAGAATGGATGCAGGGATGTGCATGGTACATGGATTTATAAAGATTGCGGTTCATAACCGAGGTAGGCATATCCTCATACATCATTATTTCTCTTTCGATAATCTTTCTTTCGCGGTCAACCGATTCCTCGGTACAATGGAAGCTTGAAACAGCAGAAAGAAGTATTTTCAGATTATCAAAAAAGTTTTCGGTGCAGGAGAAATAATAGCAGGTGTTTTCAAGTGAGGTAAAGGCGTTTGCGTTACCGCCGAAATTGTCAAATTCCAAAAAGGCATCGCTGCCCTTTTCGGTTTCAAACATTTTATGCTCCAAAAAGTGAGCAGTGCCCGAGGGAAGCTTATATCTTTTGCCCTCGCGGTCATATTCCAAATCCCCGTTGCCGAAATCACAGCATAAAACCGCAAATTTGTTTGGGATATCCTTGGGAATTACGGTTATATTCAATCCGCATGGGAGCTTGGTATAATAATATTTTTCCTTTAAAAGTGAATTTTCCTTAAGCAAAAATTTGCTCATTCCTGCTCCTCCTTTGCCAAAACATATTCAAGCTCGGGAGAAACGGTTTTTGCAAATGCAATAACCTCATCTCGGGTTACATTATTAATCAAAGCCATGTTTTCCTCAATAGAAACAGCATCATCAAGGAGAGCCTGACCAAGCATATATCCGTTAAGAGAGCCAAGACTGCTTTCCATGCTCTGAATGCTTCTTAAAATCGAGCCCTTGGCGTTTTCCAATTCGGAATCGCTGAAATCACCGATTTTCATGGCTTCAACCTGATTATAAATTGCCCTGACAGCCTTTTCCTCGTTATCGGGCTCAAGACCGCAGGAAACGAAAAGTACATTTTTTCTGCCTGAGGGATAGCTTGAGCAATAATAGCAAAGTCCTTCCTTTTCTCTTACGTTCATAAAAAGCTTGCTTGAGGGGCTTCCACCGAAAATTTCGTCATAAACCGAAAGAATAGCACGGTCGCGGGGGCCCATAGGCATTTTTGTAGAGAAGCCGAGAATGAGAATGCTTTGCTCCATGTCAAGGCTTTCGCTGACCTTTAATATTTCGTTGCGCTTTTTGTGAACAACAGGGGAGGGCAGAACCCGTTTTCGGGGAGTAAAGGGGAAATTTTCCCTTATACATTCCTCCAGATATTCAAAGTC
>JAZSFY010000093.1:0-2694 GCA_045532415.1 Eubacteriales bacterium
ACATATAGTAAACTTGCTTTGCTTGCTTTTTGTTTACTTCATCGGTGAATTCCTTGTTTCTGGATGCAAGGATATCACGAACAGAAAGAACTGTTGCATGATACATTTGCTTGAGATCGGCATCGCTTTCGTTGATACCGAAATAGCGTGAGAGTTTTTCGTTGAGAGCCTCACGGATTTCGGAGGCGGTGTTCTTATTTGCCATGAATAAATGTTTCCTTACTAATTAGAATTTTTTATAGAGATCTATATAGGAAAGCGCACTTTGATTCCAAGAGAAATCAACACGCATAACCTTTTGTTTAAGTGCTTCGAACGCATTTCTGTCCTCTTCCCAAAGGGTAAGAGCGCGCCTAATTGAGCCAAGCATTTCATAAGCGCTGTATGCGGCGAAGGTGAAGCCGTTTCCACCGTCTTCATTGCCGATGTCCTTGATACTGTCGTACAAGCCGCCTGTTTCATGAATAACAGGAACAGCGCCGTAACGAGAGCATATCATCTGAGCCAAGCCGCAGGGCTCGCTGCGAGAAGGCATAAGGAACAAGTCCGCTGCCGAATAGATACGCTTGGAAAGGTCGCGGTTGTAGGTAATCAACGCGCGGCACTTGCCCGGATAACGCTCGGCAAGAGAGAGGAAATAATCCTCATAGCTCTTGTCGCCCTGTCCGAGAACAACAAGCTGGACATCGCTTTTAAGTATTTCGTCGCCTGCAAGCATAACAAGGTCGAGGCCCTTATGGCTTACAAGACGGGAGATTACAGCAATCATGGGAACATCTTTTTCGGGCAAGCCGAGAGATTTCTGCAAGCCTGCCTTACAAGCAGCCTTGCCTGACATATCGTCAGCAGAATAATTGCTGTATATTTCGGTATCGGCTTCGGGATTATAATATTCTCTGTCGATACCATTAAGGATTCCCGAAAGCTTGTAGGAATATTGATTGAGAATATGATCCAAGCCATGGGAGAATTTGGGAGAAAGTATTTCCTTTGCATATGTAGGGCTTACTGTTGTAACAGCATCGGCACAAACAATTGCGCCCTTTAGCAAGTTAATACAGTTATTATACTCAACAATACCTCTATCGTAAGTCATTAGACCAAAAATATCTCCCAACAGTTCGAAACCGTACTGACCTTGATATTGGATATTGTGGATTGTGAATACAGCCTTCATATCAGCATAACGTTCATCCATTTTAGCAAAGCATCTCTTAAGATAGATAACGCTTAATGCCGCATGCCAGTCATGTGCATGAAGGATATCAGGGAAGAAATCGATTTCGGGCATCATTTCAAGAACCGCACGGCAGAAGAATGCAAAGCGTTCGCCGTCGTCATATTCGCCGTAAAGTGTATAACGCTTGAAATAATATTCGTTATCGATGAAATAGAAGGTTACACCCTTATATTCATATTTAAAAATACCGCAATAAAGAGTACGCCAAGAAAGATTGATATATTTACAGGTGATATATTCAAAATCCTTGCGGTATTTATTATCAATATTATTATAAAGGGGCATTATTACGCGGATGTCGTTACCTCCCTCTGCATTAAGAGCAGCAGGAAGAGAGCCTATAACATCACCAAGTCCACCCGAGGAAGCAAAAGGAAGAGCTTCGCCGGCAACATAAAGAATCTTTTTCATAACATTTTCCTTCTTTATATAATATATGCAATTAAACCCTATTTGTTATATGCGATTGAAAACTATTGAGCTATTATCAAACGGATGAACCCTTGTCAATGAAGAAGGGACGGGTTTCGTGGCCCGAAAGAACTCTACCGTCGCGGATAACAACATTTTTATCGGTGATAACGCAATTAAGGTAAACGTTTTCGCCTGTGATTGTATCCTGCATTACGATACTGTTCTTAATATGAGTATTCTTGCCAACCTTAACTCCGCGGAAAAGGATGGAATTTTCAACTGTACCCTGAATTACACAGCCGTCAGCAATCAAGGAATTGCGAACAATTGCGCCGTCAAGATATGCTGTGGGAGCAGAATTACGAACCTTTGTGAACACGGGACGGTTACGTACACCGAACACGGAACGGCGGATTTCGGGATCCAAAAGGTCCATACTGCAATTATAGTAATCAGCCAAGCTGCGGATTGTAGCAAAATAGCCTTCAAACTTGAACACACGGCAATCATGCTCGCGGAAGTTTCTTATAAGGATATCCTTGGTGAAGCTTGTATAGCCGTGAGCCATTGCATTTGCGATAAGCTCTTCAAGATATTTTCTACCCACACAAAGGATACGGTTATAAACATCTTCAAAGCCTTCGCGTGCGCCTGTGTAATCAATCATATCGGTAACCTTGCCGTTTTCATCGGAATTGATGATGGTAACCGATTTATTACTGTTGCTTTCCTGAGCAACATAGCAGCTCTTAACACCCAAGGTGATATCTGCGCCGGAGGCGAGGTGCTGCTCTACCATTGCGGAAAGGTCGAGATTGCAAACTGTATCACAGTCGGAGAGAACAACAACATCCTCCTTACAATCGCTGATAAAATCGCGAATGCTCATCAAAGCCTCAAGACGAGTGCTGTAAAGAGAATTGGTGTTGTTGGCAAAAGCAGTGATGTAAGGAGGAAGAATCTTAACACCGCCGTGACGACGAGCCAAGTCCCAATCCTTACCTGTTCCGATATGGTCCATAAGGGATTGATAGTTATAG